>JAKAMD010000225.1 GCA_021823875.1 Pseudomonadota bacterium
TGAGTTTGAGCTCGGCGGCCGCGCGCACGATCACGCCGCCGCCCCAGCAGAAGCCGAGCACCGAAACGCCGTGTTCGTTTTGAACCTTCGCGACCGCGGCGGCTATATCGAGCGTGACCTTTTCGAGATCGAGACCATAGGCCATGTCGCGGCCGCGATTAGGGTCGCTGAACGGCACCACGGTGCCGGGCGCTACGCGGTCATACACGCAGGGAAAGATGGTATCGTAGCCGTCGCGCGCATAGGCGCGCACCACGCCTTTGAGCTGATCGGTCAAGCCGAAGATTTCCTGCAGAATGACGAGGCCGCCCTTGCGTCCGCTTTTGGGAGTGGCCCGGAACGCCTCGAAGGTGAAACCGTCCGCCGCGGTCAGTTTGATGGTCTCTTCGACGATATCGCCGTTCCCTGCTGACATCTTCTTCTCGCTTGTCTGTGTTGTCGGATGGTCGGGGTGGACGGCGGCGTCGCGCTGCTGCTCAGACGTCCGACCCTATTTGGAGCGCGACCTTAGAGAGCTTTTGACCATGCACCCAATTGATATTCAATATGAGCTTCATTCGTGACGTGAATGTTACCCGGCGCCACCGCTTCGATCGCGGCCTTCTGATCGGCGGCGGGTGGAAACAGCGTGTGCTGGATGTTGGGGAAGAGAGCCCCCAGCACCGAGGGTCCCAGCAGCAAGCTGGCGATCAGCTGCCTATCACTGCCGGCTGCTTGATGCGCAGCATGGCCTCGCCCAGCAGGCGGCCGACCAGCATCAGCAGCATGAGTTCGGTGAAGAACAGCGGTTCGGAAGGAGGATGGCGGGTGCCAGCCGCCGCCAGGGCAGGGCCGGCCACGGCGATGACGAAGAGTGTGAGGACGAACGGCAATCTGCCTGCGGTCCTGGCGGTTCTCCGTTTTTCTCGGGCGCTTAGCAAGAACCCCGCCCTTACCGGATCTTGCTCCGTACGGTCAGCTTGGCACTCGCGATTCCAGGAATTGAGCGAAGGCTCTCAACGTCGCGTCGGAAACGTGATGCTCGATGCCTTCCGCATCGGCTTCCGCAGCTTCGGCGGGCACGCCCAGGGCAAGCAATATATCCACGACGAGCCGGTGACGCATCCGCACGCGCGCGGCGAGCTTTTGTCCTTCCTGGGTCAAGAATACGCCGCGATAGGGACGGCCGGTCGCCAGTCCCGCTCGTTTCAGCCGCGCGATCGTCTTGATGGCGGTGGCATGCGACACGCCGAGGCGGCGGGCGACATCGGTCGGACGCGCTTCGCCGTTGCTGGTCAACAAGTCATCGATGAGCTCGACATAGTCCTCGAGCAGGGCTCCTGACTGCGCCGAGCGCGTCTTGCCGAAGCGGCGCGCCTGGGTCAGTTCGGCAGGAAGCTCGCCCGCGAGCTCCGCCGCCTTCTTCTTCGCCTTCGGCTGCATGGCGCCTCCCGCCATCCCAGAATTCCAAATCTGTTTATCGCACCGGCCGTCATCAGACTCAATATCAAAGTGTAGCAATAGCTACAATATGTGCGTTGACTTTCGCAATTGGTCTCCTAATATCAAATGTAGCTTTAGCTACACTTCTGCAGTGGGCCTGGTGAAACCACGCATGCATGGAATGCCGGCGCGGAGAAGGACGTTGAGCGAGCGGACGGTAGCCGCCGCGCGCGCGAAGCTGGCCGGCGAGCCTGGCGGCTGGTCGCGTTATCTCGCCTTTGCCGGCCCGGCGATCATCGCCTCGATCGCCTACATGGATCCGGGCAACTACGCCACCAACATCCAGGCCGGCGCCAAATACGGCTATAGCCTGCTGTGGGTGGTAGTAGTGGCCAATGTAATCGCCATGTTGTTCCAGGCGCTGTCGGCCAAGCTCGGCATCGTCACCGGGCGCAATCTAGCCGAGATCTGCCGCGAGAAGTTTCCCAAGCCGGTGGTCTGGGCCATGTGGGTGGTGAGCGAGATCGCCGCTATGGCCACCGATCTCGCCGAATTCCTTGGCGGCGCGATCGGCTTGGCGCTGCTCTTCAACATACCGCTGATAGCCGGCATGGGCATCACCGCGATCGTCACCTACGGGATCCTGATGTTCGAGACCCGCGGCTTCCGCCCGGTCGAGTTGATCATCACCAGCTTCGTGGTGCTGATAGCGCTTTGCTACCTGGTCGAGATATTCATCGCGCCGGTCAATTGGGGTGCGGCCGCGCTCGGCACGGTAACGCCACAAATCCCGGACGCCGACGCGCTCTTGCTCGCGGTCGGCATCATCGGCGCCACCGTCATGCCGCACGCGGTCTATCTGCATTCCGGCCTCACGCAAGGGCGCATCCCGGCGCACGACGAGCGCGAAAAGCGCATGGTAGTGCGCATCTCCAACTGGGAAGTGTTGATCGCGCTCGCCGCCGCTGGCCTGGTCAACATGGCCATGGTGATGATGGCGTCGAGCGCCTTCCATGCCGGCCACAGCGATGTGGCCGAGATCGAAACCGCCTACCACACGCTGGCGCCGCTCTTAGGCATCAGCGCAGCCGGCGTGTTCCTGATGTCGCTGATCGCCTCGGGCATTTCGTCGTCGGTGGTGGGCACCATGGCCGGGCAGTTGATCATGCAAGGCTTCGTCGGCTTCCGCATACCGATCTGGCTGCGGCGGCTGATCACCATGGTGCCGGCGTTCGTGGTGGTCGGCTATGGCGCCAACGCGACCATGGCTCTGGTCGTGAGCCAGGTGGTGCTGTCGATCGCGCTACCGCTGCCGATGATCGCGCTTTTGATCTTCACCAGCCGGCGCGACGTCATGGGCAACTTCGTCAACAGCCGGCTGACCAATTTCTTCGCCGTGATCTGCACCGTGGTCGTGCTGGCGCTCAACACCGTGCTGATCTTGGAGACGTTCGGCGTATCGGTGCCGGGACTGAATTAGGGGGCCATGGCGGCGCGGCCGTCAGGGCGTTGCCAGCCACACACGGCATACTTTTCCTTGCGCCGGAATGACGATCGCCTTCGGCAATTCCGCTCCAGCGCCGCACCTTCCGAGCGACTGCGCCTTTTCCAGGTCGATAGACACGGTTCGTCCGACGGTCACTTTCACACGGTCGGGTTGACCTGGGTTGAAGGGCGATAGGCTATCGATGAGTGTCGCGCTCCCATCTTCGGACCATTTGGAATCTTTGTCGCCGCGCGATGAATCGATCGTGCATGTATAGCCGGGGCTGCCTTGTTGGCCGCACCAATCAGCATCGACCTCGACCCTCGTCACGACGCCATCAGCAAGCGTGACGCTCGCTGTGCCAGAGGCGCACCGGGCTTTCACTTCAAACTCGCAAGAGTGAATCTCCGGGCCGGCCGCGTGAGCGAACTCGGTCAAAGCCGTCAAGAGCAAGAAACCAGCCAGAACATTGATATGCTTCATGAGAGCCTAGCGCATGCGGAGACGTTGCAGAGACAATCCCAATCGCTTGCTTCTTAGGCAGCCTCTAATGTCGGCAGTGCCCGCGTTTTTGATAGCACAATAAGCCGATGGCGAATAGACACCTGAGCGGCGATCGAACATATGTTCATGGGAGCAGCTTTAAAGACAATTCAATCGCGACGCGGCGACGTCGAAATTCCGAAGCGGTGCTCATAAACGTTCGTCGAATGTAATGATTGCGTGATGCGTTCGCAGGCATTCCGTGAATGATAGGCAAAGGCAAAAGTTGAGCCGGAGGCGTCATGCCCGGGCGATCAACATGAGGCTCGCGCGGCAATCAAACTTGCTGATGGCGAAGGTTGTCGATCGACAGGTTCATGGCGGACGTGCCACCGCCCTATTTATGCAAAGTTTATTGCGGCCCCGTTGTTCGGCATTTCGCAGGGGGTAAAATCATCGTTGGGGGCTTTTGCAGGCCGCGGCGCATGGACGCGTGGTCGGCTGCGGCGGGAAATGGAGACTTAATTAAATGGAAGACGACGCAAAACGCGTAGCAAAGTTGAAGCTGTTAGGGATCGTCATCGGAATAATAATTGTGATACCCATCGTGGCGTGGAAGTTGGGGCTCTTCTGAGCCGGCGACAAACGAACTCCGCGAGACCGCCGCGAGGCGGTCTTTTCTTTTGCTCCGTTGAATGACCCTGGGAATGGCCCTCAGCGGGCATCGTCAAACGTGCCCTGGATATCTGTTGCTAAGGGGATTACCAAATTGGCGCGCCCGTCTTCGGTTCGTCTTACGATGACGAGTTGCGGCCGCGATCTAGCTTTCCACCCTGGTCCAGCCTGACGGCAGCAACCGCTCCTGCGGCAGGAAGCGTCCCTTGTAGTCCATCTTGCGCGAGCCGGGCACCCAATAGCCGAGATAGACGTATGCCAGGCCCATCGCCTTGGCGCGCTCGATATGGTCGAGGATCATCAGCGTGCCGAGCGAGCGGTCGCCGGCATCCGGATCGAAGAACGAATAGACCATCGACAGCCCGTCCGAGAGTACGTCGGTCAGCGCTACAGCGAGCAGCCCGCCGATGCCGCGGCCATTGAATCCGGAGTCCGGCCCGCGCCGGCGATATTCTACCAGGCGCGTATCGACGTGGCTGTCCTCGATCATCATGGCATAGTCGAGCACGGTCATGTCGGCCATGCCGCCTTCGCGGTGGCGGGCATCGAGATAAGCGCGGAACACCGAATATTGTTCGGAGGTGGGGTGCGGCGAACGGACCTCGCCGACCACGTCGGCATTGCGCTCGGCTACCCGGCGCATGCTGCGCGTCGGCTTGAAGTCGTTAGCCACCACCCGCACCGAGACGCAGGCCCGGCAACCGTCGCAGGCCGGCCGGTAGGCGATCGACTGACTGCGCCGGAACCCGCCATGGGTGAGCAGGTCGTTGAGCTCGCCCGCTCGCTCGCCGACCAGGTGCGTGAACACCTTACGCTCCTCGTGGCCCTGCAAATAGGGGCATGCCGAAGGCGCGGTCAGGTAAAATTGCGGTGTATCGCGCGAGTGCTGGGTCACTTAGTCCAAACCGTCCGATCGCCGCCCCGGATTCATCATAGCATTGCCCGGCGTGTCAGCGCCGTCAAAGGCCATTATTGGGCATCGGTCCCCGCATCGAGCCCCGCAAGGATGACGCGCGCGCACTATTGTTGATGACCACCGTGCCCAGCAGGATGTCGTGCAACAGCCGCCGGCGCTCGTTGAAGAAGGCCACCAGAAGGACGAACGGCGTCAGTGTTGAAATGGTGAGCCAGAATACGATGGCATGCACCGCGCCGAGCACGAAATAGGCCGGCGCCCCATACCAGGTGCGCATTTCCAGATCCATGACCCGCATGCCGAGGGTGGCCGAGGCCTGTCCGCCCAGCGTGAGCCCGAAATAGACCAGCGCCCAGATCACAGTCGCCGGCGACAGCAGCCAGTAGAGCGCAAAGCCGAGCCCGAAGGTGACGATGCCGAAGGCGAAAATAAACATGGCCGCCAGCGCCACGGGCACCGCCAGAACGACGAAATCGATGATAAACGCGATCACCCGGCGCGCCAGTACGCCTTCGAATAGTTCCGGTTGCGTCGCCGGGTCGTAGGCATGGGGTTTGATGTCGATTGTCATTCGCCAACCCCCTCACAAAATCCGTTGCAGGACACCGGCCGTCAGCCTTATCGAGATGGATAAAGAATCGGCGCTGCGCAAGAGGGGCGACAAATCGGGCAACGGGCCGTCGCCGCATCTTTGCGCCGGAGCGCCGAATACGGAGGTCAGTCGTGCGCATCAGCATCGCCGATATTGAAGCTGCCCGGAAGGCCCTCCGGGGCGCCGTGCTCAACACCCCCATCCTGCCGGCGCCGCGGCTGTCCGCGCTCACCGGCGCCACAGTCTATGTCAAGTACGAGAACCTGCAGGTCACCAATTCGTTCAAGGACCGCGGGGCGTTCAACAAGCTCAACACACTGAGCGAGGCCGAACGCGCGCGCGGCGTGGTCGCCATGTCGGCCGGCAATCACGCCCAGGCGGTCGCCTATCACGCCCAGCGGCGCGGCATTCCGGCCACCATCGTGATGCCGGTGACCACCCCC
>JAKAMD010000226.1 GCA_021823875.1 Pseudomonadota bacterium
CCGTACGCCGCGCTCGATCGCCTCGAAGACAATAGGCTGCACCTCTCCTTCCTTCGAAACAAAGCCGCCGGGATGGCGCGTGAACGGATGCGCCAGCACATCGCCGGGTTCCATGATCGGCACCAGTTCGCGGATCAGTTCATCGGCGTCCGGAACTGGGCCTTCCTCGAGGCTCGGCCACAGTTGTCCGAGGTGGATATAAAGCGGTAGCCCGGTCTGACGGGCGATTTCGCGGCCGGTCTTGATGACGTCGAGCCCCCACCGTGATTGTCCACCGATCTCCGCGTGCGCCTTGATGCCGCGCACGATGTCAAGGTTCTCCTTTGCCACACGAACGGTATGATCGATGTTGACGCCAGTCGGGCCGTAAAGGTCTGGATAGAGATGACCTTCAAGACCGCCGACCAGATAGCACGAAATGAAACACAGCAGACGGCTATCCACTGTATTGACCAGGTAATGGCGAAAGCCGCCAATGGTCATGCAGCTCGGCCCCCCCCTGGTCGATCAGCGTGGTAACGCCGGAGCGCACGCCTACCATATCCGGGTTGAGGCCGAAGCGCCCGGTTACGTGCTCGTAGACATGAGCGTGGGTGTCGATCATTCCGGCGGTGACGATCTTGCCGGCGAGGTCGATTCTTTCGCGGGCCGGTGCCTGCGATAGATCAGGCTCAAGGGCCGCGATCTTGCCGCCGCTGACGGCGAGGTCATAGCGGCCGTTGAGGCCAGTGACCGAGTCGATAATCGTTCCGCCGGTCAGAACAAGGTCAAAGGGAAACTGAGCGGTGTTCACGGGCGCTCCATTTGGATGTCGCGGTTCAACTTCACGCGGTTGTGTCGAAGCCAGGCACGTAGGCTGCTCGAGCATTGAAGCTCCATCGGTGACTGCGCCTGTGTCATTTCAAACCCAACCGAACATTCGTCAGTGTACCCACAAATTGCATGCGCTGGCGTGTCGAAAAAAATGGCTTCGTTGCACAAATATTCGGCGCCAGCGCTGTTGCCTGTCGTACCGCTGCGCGATTCGACGCGTCTAGAAACTCGCTTTAATCTCGTCCGCGCATGCCGGCTGCGATCCGCTGTCCAACGGCGAACCAAAGGCGGCGGCAATGAAAACGTTGAGCGTTACGTTGCCTATCGGCGTCCCAATAGTTCAATTTGCATCGGCGGATGCGGTGTGGCTGCCAGTAAATTAAATTGCGCATGTCATCCACCGCGGGCTGCACCAACACGCGCCCGGTCGGTCCTAACTCCGCAATCTGTGCGACGTGAAATAAACCTCGATGAAAGAGAGGCAACGGCTTGGCGGGAAGCGGTTGGAGGAGCTTTGGCAGTGACCATGTCCTAGGCGGCGCTTGCCGCAGTCGCAGCGCGTAAATCCTCGATGAAAACACTGATCAGCGGCTGTTGTGCGTCGCGCTTGCGGAAGGCGGCGTAATGGCTGGACAGGAAGCGATAGATCGAAGGCCTGATCGATCGCATCTCCCCCGTCTTCACCCAGTTTTCGCCGATGTGGGATGGCAGGAATCCGATGAACCGGCCGGAGAGAATCAACATCGCCTGCGCTTCCATGTGAATGACCCGCGCGCTGGCGCGTGGATGATTCACCCGGTAGAGGTCCTCAAGATGCCGGTAGCCGCGCACGGAAAACAGCGCCTGCTCGATGTCGGCATTGGTGATCGCCGCCTGCGGTTTGTTGAACAACGGATGGCCGCGGCCACAAAACAGCTCCTGTTCCTCGCGGTGCAGCGCGACATAGGTGACGCCGGGCGCCCGCTGCGAGAAGGGGCCGATCACGACGTCACGCCGGCCGTCGGCGATCGATTGTTCGAGATCGTGGGGCGTTCCCAATTCGAGGTCGATGAAAACCGCCGGCCCGCGGTCCATGAAGCGGTGGATGACGCCTTGCAGCCCGAGCTGCGGGCTGGTGACGACCCCGTCGACGATGCCGATCCGCAGCCGTCCCGACAGTTTTCCATTTGATGGAGTGAGCCGTTGCTGGAAGGCGTCGATATCGGAAAAAAGCTGCTTGGCCGCCGCATAGGCCGCTTCCCCGAACGGAGTCAGGTGGAAGCCCTTGCGGCCGCGCACGCACAGCGACTCGCCGAGATTGCGTTCGAGGGCGGCGAGATGGGTGCTCAGCGTCGACTGGGAAAGATTGAGCGCGATCTGGGCGTCGGCAAAGCTGCCCGCCTCGGCCAGAACCATAAAAACCCGGAGGAGCCTGAGGTCGATATTATCAAGTCGGCGCACGGAATAAGTCCCTGTATTATCGATATTTATCGCCGTTTCGCGGCTTCCCCTGAGGGCAGTTTACATTGAGAAACGTCGATATTTTGATCGAATAATACGAATTTTTTTCGATGCAACAAAGGCCCTATGCTGCAACGCACAAGCCAAGCAGCAAAGGTGCCATATGAACGGGTTGCAACGTTTTTTGGGCGTGGGATTTGCCCTCGGCCTTGCTTTCTACTCCGTCCAGGCGTCAGCCGTCGAAAAAATCCGCATCCTCTTTCCCACTTGGTCGGGCTACGCGCCCGTCTTCGTCGCCAACGACCTCGGTTACTTCAAGAAAGAGGGGATCGAGGTCGATGCGAAATTCGAGGACGAGCGCGCCAACGTCATGGCGGCGATGGCGCGCGGCGACATCGAGATGGATATGCGAACCGTCGGCGAATATCAGGGCCGGCCGCGCGACGCCAAGACGCCGGGCGTCATCATCGGCACCATCGACGAGTCGCTAGGCGGCGACGGCGTGGTGGCTGACGGATCGATCAAGTCGGTCGCCAACCTCAAGGGCAAGACTGTCGCGGTCGAGCCGAACATCCCGGCGCGCCTTCTCTTGCAGCTCGAGCTCAAGAAGGTGCACATGACGCTCAAGGATCTGACCATCAAGCAGATCGCGACAGCGGACACGGTGGCCGTCTTCTCCAATTCGTCGATCGCGGCGGTCGCTACCTATGAGCCGTTCCAGTCGCAGGCGCTGAAGACGCTGGCTCAGCGCAAGCCGCACCTGCTGACCTCGTCGAAGGACTATCCCGGCTACATCGTCGACGTCATCATTGTGCGCGCCGACGATCTGAAGGCGCATCCGGACAAGTATCGCAAGTTCATGATCGCGGTATTCAAGGCGATCGACTATTTGAAGAGTAATCCTGACGACTTCATGAAGCTTGCCGCGCCGCATTTCAAGCTGAGCCCGGCCGATTTCAAGAGCTCGATCGACGGCAGTCTTGTCTACACTGATTATGCCCAGACCGCGAAGTTCTTCGGCACACCGAAGAACCCCGGCTCGCTCTACAAGGTCTTCGATATCGTCATGGGTCTGAACCTGGAAAACGGCGCTGCCGACAACAAGCTCAGTGCCAAGGCGTCGATCACCAGCTCGGTCATGGCCTCCATCAAGCCCGGTGACATTAAATGAGCGACCAGACAGCCGCGATTGACATTCCGGCTGTGCAAACTGAACCGCGCCAGAAACCGGTCGAGGCGCCGAACGAAAACGGCGCGGGAGGTGGCATGTTCGCTTTCCGTGCCGCGTTGCCTCAGCGGATTGAGGCAGCTATCGCCGTCGGTTGGTGCCTCGTGCTGCTGCTGGCCTGGGAGGTTTCGGTGCGAATGGGCTGGGTCTCCAGCCTGTTCTTCCCGCCGCCGAGCATCGTCTTGACCCGACTGTGGGAAATGACGGCGCACGAGGATCTCATCTACCAGGCCGGTGTTTCGACCTTGCGCGTGTGGATGGCGTTCGGCGTGTCGGCGCTGATGGCGGTGCCGATCGGCATCGTCATGAGCAGCTATCGTGTGGTCGGCGCGGCGCTCGAGCCGGTGATCGATTTCATCCGCTACCTGCCGGTTCCTGCCCTGGTGCCGCTCAGCATCATCTGGCTGGGCGTCGGCGAGGAAACCAAAATCTTCCTGCTCTGGCTCGGCACGTTCTTCCAGCTGGTGCTGCTGATCGCGGACGATGCCCGGCGCGCGCCGCATGAATATATCGAGATCGCCTTCACGGTCGGCGCCAAGCCGAGGCATATCCTGACCGACGTGTGCTTCCGCTCGATGTTGCCGAGCATGTTCGACAGCTTCCGCATCACGCTCGGCTGGTGCTGGACCTATCTGATCATCGCTGAGATCGTGGCCGCCGATTCCGGCCTCGGCTTCGTCATCTGGACCGCCCGGCGCTACATGCACACCGCCGACGTGATGGCCGGTGTTGTCGCCATCGGCATCATCGGCCTGGTCACCGATCAGATTCTGCGCCGCATGCACAAACGCCTGTTCCGCTATCTCTGAACGGTGAGCGCATGAGCGAGCCCTATCTCTTCTTTCATGGCATCACCAAGCGGTTCGGCGACACTGAAGTGGTCGCGCCGTTCTTCGACCTCAAGATCGCGCACAACGAATTTGTGGTGTTCCTCGGGCCTTCCGGTTGCGGCAAGACCACGCTGATGCGCATGGTCGGCGGCTTGGAGATGCCGACCACTGGGCAGATTCTGCTTGAGGGCGAGCTTGCCGGGCCTCCCGACCGCCGACGCGGCATGGTGTTCCAGTCTTATTCGTCCTTTCCCTGGCTGACGCTGGCCGAGAATGTCGCCTACGGCATGCGCTACCGCGGCGACTTGTCGGCGGAGGAAAAGCGCGAGCGCTGCAGCCACTACCTCGAAATGGTGGGGCTGGCCGATTTCGCCGATGCCTATCCGAACCGCGTCTCCGGCGGCATGCGCCAACGGGTGGCGATCGCCCGCACGCTCGCCGCCGGCTCCGAGGTGCTGTTGATGGACGAGCCGTTCGGCGCGCTCGACGCTCAGCGGCGCGAACGATTGCAGGCCGAACTGCGCAAGATCCACCGGCGCGACGCCAAGACCGTGGTCTTCGTCACCCATGACGTGGAGGAGGCGGTGTTCCTGGCCGACCGCATTATCGTGTTTTCGCGCCGGCCGGCGCGCATGCTCGCCGATCTCGACGTGCTGTCCATTTTGGGGCCTGACCGGCCGATCAGCTTGCGCGACGAGGAGCGCTTCTTCCGGCTGCGCACTGAGGTGCTGCAGATGGTGCGCGCCGCCGCCGGGGACGACGAATGATCTCGGACCTGCGGCAGCGCGTTGTACTGATCACCGGTGCCAGCCGCGGCATCGGCCTGGGCGTCGCCGGCGCTTTCGCGGCGGCTGGCGCCACGGTGTATCTGCTCGCCGATGACCCGGTCGTTACAGCGGCCGCCGAGCGCATCGGCGCCACCGGGTATGTGGCCGATATCACGCATAGCGACAAGGTTGCAGCCGTGCTTGCGCGCATCGACCGCATCGACGTGCTGGTCAACAACGCCGGCCTCGAGCGCATGACGCCGGTTGCCGATACTAGCGCCGAGAATGAGGCCGTGTTCCGCCGAGTCGTCGAGATCAACGTGGTAGGCACCTTCATCGTCACCTCGTTGACGCTGCCCAAGCTCCGCGATGGCGGCCGCATCATCAACACCGCCTCGGTCTGGGGCCGGGTCGGGGAGCCGCTGTTCGGCGCCTATGTTGCCTCGAAGCACGCCGTACTGGGTCTCACCAAGACCTGGGCCAAGGAGCTGGGCCCGCGCAATATCACCGTCAACGCAGTCTGTCCGGGCTGGGTCAAGACCGAAGCGTCGATGCGTTCGCTCAACCGCATGGCGGAGCGCACCGGCATGGACGAAGACGTGCTGCTCACCGACATTCTCGCCGCGCAAGCCTTACCGGGTCTGATGGAGCCCCAAGACGTCGCCGGCCCCTATCTTTTCCTGGCTTCGGCGCTCGCCGCCAACGTCACCGGACAGAGTCTCGGCGTCGATCGTGGGGAACTGCCATGGTAGTGGCGCTGGCGGGCAAGCGCGCGCTCATCACTGGCGCCGCCAATGGCATCGGGCGTGCGGCCTTCGACGCCTTCGAGGCGGCCGGTGCGACCATCCTCGGTCTCGATATCGCACCGCCGCAGGCACTCGCCGATCAATTCGTCAAAGCCGATCTCGCCGATGAGATC
>JAKAMD010000227.1 GCA_021823875.1 Pseudomonadota bacterium
CTCGAACTCGGGCTCGCCGACGGCATCGGCGATCTGCGCTCGACCTTGCGCGAACGTTACGGCGAGAAGGTGCGCACGCCGTTGATCACGGCCGAGCGCAAGCTGTTCGGCCGGCGCGTGCCGGGCGTTCATTTCGGCGAAGCGCTGGCACAGCATCCGGGGCTCGCCGACGATTTCGTCTCGGCGCTGGAAACGCGTGCGCTATGGGCACGTTATGGGCTGTGACAAAGGCCCATTGAACCAGCCGCGAAAATGCCCATATTTCCTTGAACAGTTCCGGGCATAGGACAAGGGAGCCGCCAAGGGAACCACCATGTCGCCGATTCTGATGTCGCCGTTGGTGAAATGGACGCTGGCCGCCGTTGGTGGCGCCATGGTCGTGCATTGGGTGGTCAAGGAAGTGCGCCGCGTCAATGAAGAGCTCGATGCCCGGCGGGCGCGCGTGCGCATTCGCGACCAGGAGAATCGGCCGACCTTGCGCCGCGATCCCCAAACCGGCGAATACCGGCTCTGAGCTGATCGTCAGCGGCGCTGGCCGCGCGTGCCGCTGAGCATGGGGCCAAAAAACAGCGCGAGCAGCGCGGCGCCCATCAATTGAAATGTCAACATTGCCCAGCCCTCCGCTGCGATCATCATTCTGTTCTTTTTGGTCGCGGGCATAGCGCCTCCGGTTCAAAATCCCGTAAATAATCCGCCGACTTGACCCCCCATGGACCCGCCGATAGGGTCCGGCTGCTCCCTAGTTTAACAATCCGTATCGCAGTGATGGCTGAAGCAAATCTTCTCGCCAAGGACGCCTTGCATCAAGACAACCTCGACCCCGCGCGCTCATTCCAGGGCCTGATCCTGGCGCTGCAGCGCTATTGGGCCGATTGGGGCTGCGTCATCTTGCAGCCCTATGACATGGAAGTCGGGGCGGGCACGTTTCACCCGGCCACCACCTTGCGCGCGCTCGGGCCCAAGCCCTGGAACGCGGCCTACGTGCAGCCCTCGCGCCGGCCCAAGGACGGCCGCTACGGCGAGAACCCCAACCGGCTGCAGCACTACTACCAGTTCCAGGTGATCCTGAAGCCGTCGCCGCCGGACATCCAGGAGCTCTATCTCAATTCGCTGAAGGTCATCGGTATCGATCCCTCGCTGCACGACATCCGCTTCGTCGAGGACGACTGGGAGAGCCCGACGCTGGGCGCCTGGGGGCTCGGCTGGGAATGCTGGTGCGACGGCATGGAGGTGTCGCAGTTCACCTACTTCCAGCAGGTCGCCGGGTTCGAATGCGCGCCGGTGGCGGGCGAGTTGACCTACGGGCTCGAGCGGCTGGCGATGTATGTGCAGGGCGTCGAGCGTGTCTATGATCTGAACTTCAACGGCCGCGACGACGACAAGAAGGTCACCTACGGCGACGTCTTCCTGCAGGCCGAGCGGGAATATTCCCGGCACAATTTCGAATTCGCCGACACCGCCATGCTGTTCGAGCAGTTCAAGATGGCGGAGGCGGCCTGCAAGAAATATCTCGCCGACGGCTGGGATGCCGAGCGCAAGCGGCACCTGATGGCGCTGCCGGCCTATGACCAGTGCATCAAGGCTTCCCACGTGTTCAATCTGCTCGATGCGCGCGGCGTCATCTCGGTGACCGAGCGGCAGAGCTATATCCTGCGCGTGCGCGAACTGGCCAAGGGCTGCGGCGAAGCGTGGCTGGCGACGGAAGGCGGCGGGGCGGCGTGAGGAAAGTGCAATAGCAAGAAAGTAATGCACATGACGGATCCTGAAATCGGCGGCCGCGCCCCCATCCCGGTCGAGGTCGAAGCCGGCAAGAGCTACTGGTGGTGCGCCTGCGGCCGCTCGAAGAGCCAGCCGTTTTGCGATGGCTCGCATAAGACCACGAGCTTCACGCCGGTCGAGTACAAGGCGGAGAAAAGCGGCAAGGTGTTCTTCTGCGCCTGCAAGCGCTCGGGCAAGAAACCCCTCTGTGATGGGACCCATAAGACGCTATAATTGAACCTTGTGTTGCGCGGGGGCGACCAAGGATCATGCTGTATTGGATCATTCTCATCGTCGCGGCGGTGGTGGTGCTTTATGCCATCGTCACCTTCAATCGTCTGGTGCGCACGCGCCAGATGGCCAACGAGGCCTGGAGCGGCATCGATGTGCAGCTCAAGCGCCGTTCCGATCTCGTTCCCAATCTGGTCGACATCGTGAAGGGCTATGCCGCGCATGAGCGCGGCGTGCTCGATGAGGTGACGCAATTGCGCGGCGCCGCCCGCGCGGTGCCGGCGGACGATGTCGCCGCCCGCGCCCAGGCTGAAGGCGCGCTGTCGCTCGCGCTCGGACGGTTGTTCGCGGTGGCCGAGAATTATCCGGACCTGAAAGCGAGCGGCAATTTTCTCGACCTGCAGCAGCAGTTGAGCGGGCTCGAGGACGATCTGCAGATGGCGCGGCGCTATTACAACGGCGCCGTTCGCAATTTGAACACGTTGGTGCAGTCGGTCCCGAGCAATCTCATCGCTCACATGTTCGGCTTCTCCGAGCGCGCCTATTTCGAAATTTCCGACGAAGCCGAGCGCGCGGTGCCGCGCGTTGCGCTGACGCCGGCGCAACCTTCATCGTGAGGATGTGCATCATGCAACGGCTGGGGCGGTTTGCGGCGCTTCCTGTTCTGGTGGCGGCACTCTGGTTCTGTGCTGCGGGTGCGGCCCGCGCCGCCGAGGTGATCGAATCCTTCGAATCCAGTGCACAGCTCGCCAAGGACGGCGAGCTGACCGTGGCGGAGACCATCAGGGTGCAGGCGGAGGGGCGTGAAATCCGGCACGGCATCTATCGCGATTTTCCGCTGCTGTTCCAGGATGCCGCCGGCGCGCTGCATGAAGTGACTTTCCATCTGATCGGCGTCGAGCGCGATGGCAAGCCGGAGAACTATTTCACCGAGCGGGTCGGCAATGCGCTGCGTATCTATGCCGGCAATAAGAACACCTATGTCCGGCGCGGCGAGCACACCTATGTCTTCCGCTATCGCACCGGCCGGCAGGTGCGCTGGTTCGACGGCAAAGCGGAGCTCAACTGGAACGTCACCGGCAATTTTTGGCACTTCCCGATCCTGAGCGCGCGCTATTATCTGCAGCTCGCTAACGGCGCGCGGCCGGAGCGCTTCACCGCCTTCACCGGCCGCATGGGCGCGCGCGGCACCGATTGGCGCGGCGCGATCGCCTCGGACGGCATGCTCAAGGTCTCGATCATACGCCCGCTGCAGGCTGGCGAGGGCCTGACCGTGGTGGCGGGCCTGCCGGCGAACGCGGTCGATCCGCCGAGCCAGAGCACGCTGATGTGGTGGTCGATCCTCGACAACCGCCGCTGGATTTTCGGCAGTCTCGGTTTCGTGCTGGTGTTTGGCTATTACTTCGCCTCCTGGCGCGCGGTCGGCCGCGATCCAAGGCCCGGCACCATCATTCCGCTGTTTCATCCGCCGCAGGGCATTTCACCGGCGCTCGCCAATTACATTCATCGCTGGGGCTTCGGGCGCGAGAAGTGGCGCGCCTTCACCGCGGCGGCGCTGTCGCTCGCGGTGCGCGGGCTGGTCCATTTCGACGACAGTGACGGCAAGCTGACGCTCACGGCCACCGGCAAGCAACCTCAAGGCGGCGATGACACCCTGCCGCCCGGCGAAGGCGCGATCTTCAACTGGGTCAACATCGGCGGCAAAGCCGTCATCGACAAGGCGCATGGCGAGTCGGTCGCCAGGGTCGGCACCCGTTTCACCAGCAGCATCGAAGGCGAAAGCCGCAACCGTTTCTTCCGCCGCAATCTCGGCTATGTCACCGCCGGCGTCATCCTGACCGCCCTGGTCGTCATCGGCACCATGGTGTTCGGCGGCCTGCGCGACATGGATTACGCCGTGCTGTTCGCCGTCGGTTTCGGCGGCATCATGGCTGGCGCCTTCGTGGTGCCGCTGTTGATGATCATCATCGGCGGCCACGGTTTTCAACGCATCGTCACCGTGATGATGACGCTTATCTTCGTCAGCATCTTCTTCTCGATCGGCACCAACTTCGTCGTCTTCTTTTTCCCCCACGGCTTTGGCAATACGCTGCCGCTGTTGTGGTTGTTCCTGGAAGCCTATCCGTTCTCCTTCGTGCTGGTGGCCTCGTTCGCCACGCTCAACGGACTGTTCATCTATCTGATGAAGGCGCCAACCACGCTCGGCCGTCCAATCATGGATCAGCTCGAGGGCTTCAAGCTTTACCTGGAGACCGCCGAGAAGGACCGCCTCAACCTGCAGGCGCCTGAGATCACCGCCGAGCGTTTCGAGGCGCTGTTGCCCTATGCGGTGGCGCTCGACGTGGAAAAGCCCTGGGCGGACGCCTTTTCCGCCGCCATCAAGCGCGCGCATCCGGAAGACCCCGACGCGATGCGCCATTACCAGCCGGCCTGGTACAGCGGCCGCAGCTGGTCGAGCGGCGATTTCAGCAATGCGGTCTCCTCCACCGTGTCCGGCGCCACGTCGGCCCTGGTGAGCTCCATCCCGGTGTCGTCCGGTTCGTCGGGCTTTTCGGGCGGTGGCGGCGGCTCCGGCGGTGGTGGCGGCGGCGGCGGTGGCGGCGGCTGGTAGCGCGTGATCCGGAAAAGCGGGTACCGGTTTTCCGATAAGATCACGCGCCGCGAAAAGGTGACATTACCCGGCGGCCTTGCTAGGCAGGCCCGGCACCCGACCTCTGTGACGCCGTAGCCGACATGCCCGACCTTCTGCTTGAATTTCTCTCCGAAGAAATCCCCGCGCGCATGCAGGCGCGCGCCGCTGACGATCTGAAGAAGATGGTCACCGACCGGCTGGTGGCCGCGGGCCTGGTCTATGAGGGAGCCAAGGCTTTCGCCACCCCGCGCCGTCTGGCGCTGACCGTGCAGGGCGTGCCGGCGCGCCAGCCCGATCTGAAGGAAGAGCGCAAGGGACCGAAGGTCGGCGCGCCCGAGCAGGCGATTGCCGGCTTTCTGCGCGCGGCGGGACTTGCCTCGATCGATCAGGCCAAGGTGCAGGCGGACAAGAAGGGCGATTTCTACGTCGCGGTGATCGAGAAGCCTGGCCGCGCCGCCATCGAGGTCATCGGCGAGATGATCCCCGAAGTGGTGCGCAGCTTCCCCTGGCCGAAGTCGATGCGCTGGGGCAGCGGGCGGCTCAACTGGGTGCGTCCGCTGCATGCGATCGTCGCCACCTTCGGTCCGGAAACCGAGGAGCCCGAGGTGGTGCCGTTCACCGTCGACGGGCTGACGAGCGGCGACTTGACGCGCGGCCATCGCTTCATGGCGCCCGGCGTCATCAGGTTGCGCCACTTCGAAGACTATGTCGGCAAGCTCGAAGCCGCCAAGGTGATGCTCGATCCGGCGCGCCGCGCCGACACCATCCTGCACGACGCCAAGAACCTCGCCTTCGCGCAAGGCTACGAACTCGTCGAGGACGAAGGCCTGCTCGCCGAAGTCTCCGGTCTGGTGGAATGGCCGGTGACGTTGATGGGCTCGTTCGATCCGGCGTTCCTCTCGATCCCCGGCGAGGTGATCCGCGCCACCATCCGTAACAACCAGAAATGCTTCGTGCTGCGTGATCCCTCGACCGCCAAGCTCACCAACAAGTTCATCCTGGTCGCCAACGAAGAAGCGAGCGACGGCGGCAAGGCGATCGTCGCCGGCAATGAGCGCGTGATCCGCGCGCGGCTCTCCGACGCCAAGTTCTTCTACGACACCGATCTGAAGACGCGGCTGGAAGACCGGCTGGCGAAGTTCGACCACATCGTGTTCCACGAGAAGCTCGGCAGCCAGGCCGAGCGCATCGCGCGCATCGTTTCGCTCGCCGGCGAACTGGCGCCGCTGGTCGACGCCGACAGCGACAAGGCCGAGCGCGCCGCGCGCCTGTGCAAGGCCGATCTGCTCACCGAAGTGGTCGGCGAATTCCCCGAGCTGCAGGGCCTGATGGGCCGCTACTACGCCGAG
>JAKAMD010000228.1 GCA_021823875.1 Pseudomonadota bacterium
GCCGTGGCGATGGGCAAGCTGATCTGAGCCGGGCCGTCCCCGGGGGCGCGGCGCGTTCGCCGCAATTGATCTGCCGCAAACCCGGGACCGCCATAATCCGTAATGGTCCCGGATCGGCGGCGCCCCCTGCTTGGCGCCCGTTTTCGGGGCACGAGACCTTCCACATGCAAAAATTCCGCACCCTCGACCATGTCGACGTGAAGGGCCTGCGCGTGCTGACGCGCGTCGATCTGAACGTTCCGGTCGAACACGGCGTCGTCACTGATGCCACCCGCATCGAGCGCATCGCCCACGCCATCACCGAGATCGCCGATGCCGACGGCAAGGTGATCCTGCTGTCCCATTTTGGCCGGCCGAAGGGCAAGCGTGACCCGCAATATTCGCTCAAGCCGGTGGCCGCCGAGGTCGCCCATGTACTGAAGCGCCCGGTGAAATTCGTCGACGACTGCATTGGCGACCTGGCCGCGAATGCGGTCGCTGCCATGCAACAGGGCGACATCATCTGCCTGGAGAACACCCGCTTCTATCCGGGCGAAGAGAAGAACGATCCCGCCTTCATCGCTGAGCTGGCCAAACTCGGCGACATCTGGGTCAACGACGCCTTCTCGGCCGCCCACCGCGCGCATGCCTCGACCGAAGGCCTCGGCCATGTGCTGCCGGCCTATGCCGGGCGCAGCCTGCAGGCCGAGCTCGACGCGCTCGGCAAGGCGCTCGAACATCCGGAGCGTCCGCTCGCGGCCATCGTCGGCGGCGCCAAGGTGTCCACCAAGCTCGATCTGCTCGGCAACCTGCTGCAAAAGGTCGACGCGCTCATCATCGGCGGCGCCATGGCCAACACCTTCCTGCTGGCGCAGGGCAAGGCGGTCGGCAAGTCGCTGGTCGAGAAGGATTTGATCGACACCGCGAAAAAGATCTTGGCCGAGGCCAAGGCGGCCGGCCGCGAGATCGTGTTGCCGGTCGACGGCGTGGTAGCGGATAAATTCGAGGCGCATGCGCCCTCGCGCGTGGTCGATGTCGACAAGATCGGCGCCAACGACATGATCCTCGACATCGGCACCCGCAGCGTGGAGCAGGCCATATCGGTCTTGGCGCGTTCCCATACGCTGGTCTGGAACGGCCCGTTCGGCGCCTTCGAGATGGAACCCTTTGACAATGGCACCGTGGAAGTCGCGGAAGCTGCGGCGGAGCTGACCGACGCCGGCAAGCTGGTGACCGTCGCGGGCGGCGGCGACACGGTGGCCGCGCTCAACGTTGCCGGCGTCATTGACCGGCTGACCTATGTGTCGGCGGCCGGGGGCGCTTTCTTGGAATGGTTGGAAGGCAAGGCCTTGCCGGGGGTAGAAGTGTTGAGAGTACGATAACGGAAATCAGCGCCCTCCCCGGGCAGCGGTATTGGATTTATGGAGGGAAACGATGAATCTCGCTGACTTGAACAAGATCGCTTGCGCCATGGTGGCGCCCGGCCGCGGCATCCTGGCCGCCGACGAATCCACCGGCACCATCAAGAAGCGCTTCGACGCCATCGGCGTGGAATCGACCGAGGACAATCGCCGCGACTACCGCGAGCTGCTGTTCCGCTCGGCCGAGGGCATGAAGCACATTTCGGGCGTCATTCTCTATGACGAGACCATCTGGCAAAAGGCCAAAGACGGCACACCGCTGGTCGAGGTCATCAAGAAGGCCGGCGCCATCCCCGGCATCAAGGTCGATGAAGGCACCAAGCCGCTGCCGTTCTGCCCGGGCGAAGTGATCACCGCGGGCCTCGACAAGCTCGCCGACCGTCTGCCGAAGTACTACGAGCAAGGCGCGCGCTTCGCCAAATGGCGGGCGGTGATCGACATCGCGGCCGGGATCCCGACCCATACCTGCGTCTGGGCCAATGCGCATGCGTTGGCGCGCTACGCCGCGCTCTGCCAGGTCAACCAGATCGTGCCGATCGTAGAGCCGGAAGTGCTGATGGACGGCGATCACGACATCGACCGCTGCCTCCAGGTGACGACCTGGGTGCTGAAGGAGACGTTCCAGCAGCTCTACTACAACAAGGTCGCGCTCGAAGGCATGGTGCTCAAGCCCAACATGGCGATCGCCGGCAAGAAGAGCGCGAAGAAAGCCTCGGTCGAAGAAGTCGCCGAGAAGACCGTTAAGATGCTGAAGGAATGCGTGCCGGGCGCGGTGCCGGGGATCGCGTTCCTGTCCGGCGGCCAGAGCGACGAGGAGGCAACCGCCCATCTCGACGCCATGAACAAGATTGGCGGCCTGCCCTGGAAGCTCACCTTCTCCTACGGCCGCGCGCTGCAGGCGGCGCCGCAGAAGACCTGGGCCGGCAAGGCCGCCAATGTCCCGGCCGCCCAGAAAGCGTTCACCCACCGCGCCGAGATGAACGGCCTCGCCGCGCTCGGCCAGTGGAAGGCCGATCTGGAGAAGAAGGCGGCCTGAGCGTCGACTAAATCGCGCGGCAAAATTAACGGCGCCGGGCACATGGCCCGGCGCCGCTTTTTTACGGACGGCTTCTGACGTCCGTCGCGTTACTCGAAGATCGGCATCTTCAGACCGGGCACGCCGGCCAGCCGGCCATTGCGCGAATGGCACTGCTTGCAGGCGAGCGCCTTCTCTTTCGGCGCCACCATGTGGGTGATCGGCCAATAATAGACCGTGTCGACGAAGCCGAACTTGCCCGAATAGGGAAGCCCGGCCGCCTTCATGCCGGCCGTCAGCGCTTTGGCCCAATCGAAGGTGCGCCAGAACGCGTTGTCGTCGCGGCCGAACACGTGCGGCAGCAGCAGCGTCTTGTTGACCGAGTCATAGGGCTGCTTGCCGCGCATCGCCTTGAACGGCCAGATGCGTGACTTGCCGTCGGTGGGCGAACCGCCAACGATATTGATCGGAACGACCTTGGAGTCGTCGATCTTCATGTCGCGCAACGTGTAGGTGATTTCGCCGTTGAACCAACGATAGGTCGGCACCACGTTGGCCTGCCATTTGAAGTTGCCCTTCATGGTATCGTAGTCGACCTCGCCCTTATCGTTGCGCACGACGAACGGCTTGCCGTCACGCAGCTTGCCGGCGGTCGACCAGTCCCACACCATCTTGGTCGGATTCTTGCGGGCAAATTCCGGGATGTGGCAGGTCTGGCAGGCGATCTTGGCGACGTGCTTGTTGAGCGTGGCACCGGATGCGCTCTTGTGCGGCGTAGCCGTGTGGCAGTGCTCGCAGCTCGCCGGTGCTTCGACCGCCGGGCTGTAGGTCGCCTGCGGGTCGTAGCGTGAGCCGAAGGTGATGTGCGAGCGGGTCTTGTGACAGGTCGCGCACGAGAAATTCATGCCGTCCGCCGCCATGTGGACGTCGAGATCGCGGCTCGGCTTGGCGAGCGACGAGTCGATGTCGCCATGCTTTACCGCATCACCGCCGCCGCCGAAGAAGTGACAGACGCCGCAGTTCTGCCGGCCCGGCGCAGCGACGCTCTGCGCCACTTTGGCGAGATCGGCCACCGGCCAGACCTTGCCGGGCGGGAACTCTTTCGGCACGTAATTGGGATGGCCGGCATCGGTCGGGAATTTCTTGTAGGTGCCGGTCTGGTCGTGACAGACGAGGCAGTCGACATTGGCTTCCTTGGTGAAGTCGAACTTGTCGTCCTTCCAGCCATAGCCGACATGGCAGGAAGTGCAGCGTGCCTCGTTCGAGCGCAGCGAAACGCAGAAGTTATTGATCACGTTTCGCTTGCCGAGCTTCTGGCCGGTGTGCGGATTGGTGTAGTCCCAGGTCCAATGAATGCTCTTTTGCACCTGCTTGGCAGCGTCGCGATGGCAGCTCAGGCAGGCCTGGGTGACATCGGGGCCGGTCTTGAACGGCCCCTTTAGGGCCGTGAACTTGGAGTGATCGACCCCGGCTTGCGCGGTCGCCGCGAACAATAAGATCGGTAACGCGAGGACGGTGACGGTCAGCCCAGCTAGCATCGGCCGCCAGGCCCAGGAGGGATGCGGGTGGGTCGGCATGGTCGCCCCTTTGTTTCGCCTGTGCCAAGCCGGCGCGCGGCCGCCCGGCGACGGCGCATTGCGCAGAACGTGCTCCCGGATACATTCAACGACCTGAATGTACATGAGGTGGATCAACGGACCTGCGGCAGCGCAGCAATGTCGAAATGCGATAGCTTTGGGATGCCGGAACGACGCGTATTTTGCGTGCTCGTCAACAGCGCGGCCAAAAGCCGCGCCGCGTTATGAGAGATCGTCGGCAGCGAATGAAAACGCCACGGCCTGCGCGCCGCAAGAATCGCCATTGCCCTATTCACGCCGCCGGCCGCCGCTAGTAATAGAACACCGGCCGGGGGCGGCAGCGGAAACAGACAGCGGACGTTGCGATGGTGGAGCGCGGAGGCAGCGTCCCCTTGCCGGATATCGAGTGCAGAACTTCGTTAAGGAGCACAACGGCGCCGCGGCTCGATGCCGCAGTCTACGCGGCGCTTGCGCTCGCCGCCGTGCTGTTGTGGTGGCTCACTCGCACCCATGCCCTGCTGTTGCCGTTCTGGGCGCCTTGGGAATTCTCTTTCGTCGAATTTCTCAGCGGCTGGGTCGGAGCCTGATGGTATTGGCGCGGCCTCACTTTGACGCCCGCCGCCGAGCGGCCTTCGCTGGCGCGCCGCATCTCGTTCTTTGCCGGCGTTCTGATCATCTACGCGGTGCTGGAGACGCTTTTCGAATATCTCGCCGAGCGCCAGTTCTTCTTCAACCGCATCGAGCATGTGGTGATGCATCACCTCGGACCGTTCCTGCTGGCGCTGTCCTGGCCGGGCGCCACGCTGATAAGCGGCATGCCGGCCTGGGCGCAGCGCCTCGCCGCTCATCCGCCGATCGAGCGCACCGTCTATGTGCTGCAGCAGCCGGCGCCGGCGGCGTTCCTGTTCGTCGGTTCGTTCTTCTTCTGGCTGATCCCGCCGATCCATTTCCAGCCATGATCGATCCCCGCCTGTACGCGCTGATGAACTGGACCATGGTGGCCGACGGCGTCCTGTTCTGGGCCTGGTGCTCGATCCGCGCCCCAAGCCGCCGGCACGTGCCGGCTTCGGCACGCGCGATCTCTATTCATTCTACGATCTGTGCGGCCGTATCTATCCCGGCATGGGCGCGCTTTACGACCAGACCGTCGGCGGTCTAATCATCTGGATACCAACGGCCATGATGAGCGTGCTGGCTCTGGTCTTGGTGCTCAACGCCCTGCGGCGCAGCGAAGAAAGGACTGTGAATGATGAATTCAACGACAAGAACACGGCGCAAGCGAGCGTGCAGGCGCGCCAACCGACCGGCTAGCGCGCTGACGGCGATCCTGCTCGGCACCGCCGTGCTGGCGCCCACGTTGGCGGCGGCTGCGGGCGGCGTCAGTGTCGAGAAGCCCTGGATGCGTTTCATCATCAAGGCGCGGCCGGCCGCCGGCTATTTCACGCTGAAGAACGACGGCGACAGCGCGGTCGAACTGACCGGCGCTTCCTCCAGCGGCTGCGGCATGGTGATGCTGCACCAGACCAAGCAGGTGAACGGCGTCGACCGGATGATGATGGTCAAGAGCGTGACGGTGCCGGCGCACGGCAGCTTGAGCTTTGCGCCCGGCGGCTATCATTTGATGTGCATGGAACCGCAGAACAACATGGCGATCGGCGCCAGTGTGCCGGTCATCTTGAAATTCGCCAACGGCAAGACGATCACCGCAACCTTTCCGGTGAAAGGCCCGGGCGGGATGTAGCGTTTCATCGATCTGCGGCTCACTCCTCTCCACCGTCATGCCCGGGCTTGTCCCGGGCATCCACGTCTTGAGGGCGTGCAACGGCAAAGACGTAGATGGCCGGGACAAGCCCGGCCATGACGACTTGCTAGGGCGCTCGCGAGAAACCGTCTATCACAGCCAGCTCAAGAGCCGCCGCCACCAATTTCCGCTGCCGGCGCCGGCCACCATCGCGCGCAGATCGTCGGTCAGC
>JAKAMD010000229.1 GCA_021823875.1 Pseudomonadota bacterium
CCAGCGGCTCGGTGCCGTTCCGGAAGGCCTATTTGCAATCGCTCATCGATGTGATCGAGGTCGATGACACTCAAATCCGCATCAAAGGCAGCAAAGACGTCCTCGAACGCGCCGTGCTGGCCGGCGGGACCGGCCCTCTCGGGGGTTCGCAGATGAGTACTAAGTGGCGCGCCCTAGGGGATTCGAACCCCTGTTACCGCCGTGAAAGGGCGATGTCCTAGGCCTCTAGACGAAGGGCGCATGCCGTGCTGCCAGGATTCCTGGGCACTGGGGCCCGGCGCAGCGCGGCGAGGTATAAAGAGCTTCGACCGGTACGGCAAGCCGCCAGCGCGGCCCCCGGTACGGGCATACAAGGCGCAGAATTGGCCAGGCTGGGCCTTACCAATGGCCGGTATTGGGCATGGATTTCCAGGGCTCCTGCGGCGGTTTTGGGGCACCGGCCTGCAACAGCTCGATCGAATGCTTGTCGGGCGAGCGCACGAAGGCCATGACCCCGTCGCGCGGCGGCCGGTTGATGGTGACCCCGGCCTTCATCAGGCGCTCGCAGGTGGCGTAGATGTCATCGACCTCGTAGGCGAGGTGGCCGAAATAGCGTGCTTCGCCGTAATCCTCGTCGCCGTCCCAGTTGTAGGTGAGCTCAACCTCCAGCCCCGGCCGGCCCATGGTCTTGCTCTCCGCGACCAACTTCTCGTCGCCCGGCGCCACCAGGAACACCAGCGTGTAACGGCCCTTCTCGTCCACCCGGCGGCGGGTCTCTTTCAGGCCGAGCTTGTTGCAGTAGAAATCGAGCGCGGCATCGAGATTGCGCACGCGCAACATAGTATGCAGATATCGCATGGGATCCTCATGACCAAATAACCCGCCGGACGGGCCGCCTCTCTATATAGTAATGTCACGCCATGATCGCATCCGACCTTGCGACCGCCACTGAGGCCCTGCGCGACCTGCTCGAGGGCGCCCGCGCCATCGTTCCATTCACGGGCGCGGGAATCTCGACGGAGTGCGGTATTCCCGATTTCCGCTCACCTGGCGGCCTCTGGACCAAGAATCGGCCGATCGACTTCGGCGATTTTCTCGCCAGCGGAGAAATGCGTGACGAGGCTTGGCGCCGCCGCTTCGCCATGGAGGAGAGTTTTGCGCAGGCTCGGCCCGGCCGCGGCCATCGTGCGCTGGCAAGTCTATACCGGGCCGGCAAAGTGCCAGGTCTGATCACGCAGAATATCGACAATTTGCATCAGGCCTCCGGCATCGACGCCGCGGACATCGTCGAGTTGCACGGCAATACCACCTACGCACTCTGCCTTGAGTGCGGCGAACGCTACGAATTGAGCTGGGTACGGGAGAGGTTCGAATCGAATGGACATCACGCGCCCGATTGCGCCTGCGGCGGCTTCGTCAAGACCGCGACCGTGTCATTCGGGCAGGCCATGCCGGCCGATGCCATGCAGCGTGCTGAAGGCTTGAGCAGGAATTGCGATGTGTTTCTCGCCATCGGCTCGTCACTGGTGGTATGGCCGGCGGCCGGATTTCCCTTGATGGCAAAACGCAGCGGTGCATCGCTCGTTATCATCAATCGCGAGCCGACCGAATTCGATGATCTGGCCGATCTTGTCATTCACGACGACATCGGCGCGGTTCTTGCGCCCTTCATCAACCAGTGATTCGCGCGGCGTTGCCGCTGTGTAAAGACTGTGCGCAAGCCCATTTTACGCTTTGCCGTCTTTCGACCGGTGTTATCTTGAGTTGAGTAGATTCGTTTAAGCGCCCCCTTGAAGAGGCGCCTATCAGGCGGCGGCGAGCGGCGTCATGGCGTCGGACGGGATTGCATCAAAGATGTCTGGCACCAATCTCCGGCCCGGTACGGTCAGAGAAATTTCCGATGAGACGGCCACCGAACTGTTCGAGATGGCCGGCGTCATCAAGTGGTTCGATGTCTCCAAGGGGTTCGGCTTCATCGTCCCCGATAACGGCATGCCTGACGTGCTGCTGCACGTAACCTGCCTGCGCCGCGACGGTTACCAGACCGCCTACGAGGGCGCTCGGGTGGTATGTGAAGTGCTGCAGCGATCCAAGGGCCTGCAGGTGTTCCGCGTTATCTCCATGGACGAGAGCTCGGCGGTGCATCCCGCGCAGATGCCGCCGGCGCGCACCCACGTGACCGTGCAGCCCACCAGCGGGTTGGAGCGGGCCATGGTGAAGTGGTTTAACCGCTTGCGCGGTTTCGGTTTTCTCACCCGCGGCGAGGGTACGCCGGACATCTTCGTGCACATGGAGACGCTGCGCCGGTACGGCATCGCCGAGCTCAGGCCAGGACAGACCGTGCTGGTGCGCTACGGCGACGGTCCCAAGGGCCTGATGGCGGCGGAAGTTCGGCCGGACGGCGGCTCGCTCGGGCCCGCCTCGCATTGACCGCCGGCATGGCCGGCGGTTTCCGCTATTTTCCCGTTGTCGAAAGCTTCATGCCCGCGTAAAGCCGAGCGCATGCGCTCTCTTTGGACGGCTTTCCTTTTGTTCGGACTGCTGATCGCGACTGGCCCGGCGCGGCCGGCGTCGCTGAAGTCGCTCGAAATCATCAGCAAGACCGGTGTGCACGTGTTTGCGGTCGAAATCGCCGACACCGAGGCCACGCGTGAGAAAGGCCTGATGTTCCGCAAGAAATTGCCGGAAGGGCAGGGGATGTTGTTCGATTTCCACCAGGACCAGGATGTGGCCTTCTGGATGAAGAACACCTACATCCCGCTCGATATGATCTTCATCCGCGGCGACGGTCGTATCCTACGCATCGCCCAGAACACCACGCCGATGTCGACCGCGCTCATCCCTTCGGGCGGACCGGTTCGGGCGGTGCTCGAGGTGATCGCCGGAACTGCCGATAAGCTCGGCATCGCGGCGGGCGATCGCGTGGCTTTCCCGATCTTTAACGCGCGTTGACGCCACTGCTTGCCGGCCTCAGCGTCGGCGTGTATGCGAACCGGGTGACTGGCTTCGGCACGAGCCGAACCACCGGGACGGGGCATAGCGCAGTCTGGTAGCGCGTCTGCTTTGGGAGCAGAAGGTCGCAGGTTCGAATCCTGCTGCCCCGACCAGCATTTGGCGGCGACTTCCGGTGTTCCTGGCAAAGCATCGCACCGGCGTCATATTCAGCCGTTAGATGCGTTAAGTCAGGTCGGCTTCGGCCTTACCCCAAGGCTTTCCCATGAGCGAGCGCGACGCCGTCCGGCCGGTGCCGGAGGCGCCTTCTTTTTCCGGCGAAACGCCGACGGCAGCCGAATTGCGGGATTTCCGCCGCAAACATTGCGCGCAATGCGGTCGGCCCTTCGGGCTGACCCGCCGCCAGCGCGCCGGCAAGCAGTTCTGTTCTGCGCAATGCGTGGCCGACTACACGGCGGAAGCCCGCGCCGGCGGGCAGGTGCGGGCGCACTGGTACGATTTTCTCCATCTGCGCCGCTGAGGCAGGCCAGTATGAGAGCTTGAACCGGCCGCCGGTCGTGATTCTGGCGCAGCCGAACTCACTGATTGGGCCAGCGCTGTCGGCGCTGAAGAGCGACAACAACCTCCACATCTACGTCGGACTGGTGCTGCTAAGTCGGATTGACGCTGCTGATTGCGCTACCGGCAAAGAATGCCATCCTGATCGTCGAATTCGCGCGCGAATTGCGCGCCGACGGCGAGGTGCTTGGGGAAACGGCGATAGAACCGGCGCGCCCAAATGTGTGGCGGCAAGCCCCGCGGTGCCGAGCGGTTCCGCGTAACCATAGACGCCACGGGCATACGGTTTTCGCCGCAGCGGCCCGTATGGCGTGCCGAGCGAATAAAACAGCGAATAGCTGTCGAATTTCTCGAGTGCGGCCCCTTCTGACATCCTTCGCATCGACGTTGTCAGTCAATAAACCGCTGCCAGAGTCCGAGTATTTCCATTTCGAATACTTTGGCCGTTTCAAATGCTGCCAATCCGCTGGTGGTTGTTTGCTACCACACTCGTCGCGGGGGAAGGCTAATACGAAGCTTTTATCAGTTTTTTCTAAAGCATTGGAATCAATGCAGACTCCAGAGGAAATATAATTATTAGGATGTGAAGTGCATAAAATATGATTTTTGCTTGCCGTAGTTCCTTAAATACGCAACTATTAATCAGATATTAATGCGCGAACTTTGTGTCTTTACGACCTTTTGGTGCCGCTGGCGGCAGGGGTTGAAGGAAAGTTGAGCGTTCTCGAGTAGCAGCCCGATGCCAACCGTTGCGTTTTCCGCCCAGTTCGTGCGCCAAGCGGCCTGTACCGAAGGCCGTAAGAAGGTCGATTATTTCGACTTGGGCCAGCGCGGCTTTATGCTCGAAGTGCGGTGCTCCGGCGGCAAGACTTTCTATCAACGCTATACGGATGAGCGCGGCCGCGAGCGGCAATACAAGATCGGGCCGGCCGATGTGCTCAGCCTGGAGCAAGCCCGGCGCAAAGGGCGGCAGGTTGTGGCCGAGGCCTTGCTCGGTGCGGATCCGCAGCAAAAGCGGCGGGAGTTGCGCGGGGTGCCCCGGTTCGGTCAGTTCGTGCACGAGCGCTATCTGCCCTACGTTCGCAGCTACAAGAACAGCTGGCAGACCGACGAGACTGTCCTGCGCATTCATATTCTGCCGAAGTTCAATTCGCTCGCACTCGACGAGATCAAGACAGAGGCGATTTCCGATCTCATCAATCGCATGCGCGAGGATGGCTATGCCTCCGGCACCATGAACCGCATCATCGTCATCCTGCGCTACATCTACAATCTCGCCCGCAAATGGAAAGTGCCGGGCGTCGTCGATAATCCGGCGGCCGGCTTGAGCGCGGGACCCGACGTGCAGCGCAACCGTTTCCTCACCGAGGAGGAGGCCGAGGCGCTGGTGCGCTCGCTGCACGTCGATGAGAACCAGACTGCTGCGCGTGCTATCATGCTGCTGCTGTTGACCGGCGCGCGGCGCAACGAGATCACCTTCGCCAAATGGGACTATATCGACTGGAAGAACAAGACGCTGCTGGTGCCCAAATCGAAATCCGGCCGCGCCCGCGTGATTGCGCTCAATCAATCGGCCATCGCGCTATTGACCGCGGCCCCGCGCGTCGATGGCAATGAATACATCTTCCCTTCGCCAGTGAACGGGAAACCTTCGGCCTCGCTTTATTTTCCCTGGGACCGCATCCGCAAACGCGCGGGTCTCGACGATGTGCGCCTGCACGACCTTCGCCATTCCTTCGCCAGCTTCCTGGTCAATCGCGGCGTGTCGCTATATGTCGTGCAGGGTCTGCTTGGGCACCTGCATGCGCGCACGACCCAACGCTATGCGCATCTCACGCAAGAGACGCTCATCGGGGCCGCCGATCTGATCCAGGATGTGGTCGCCTTTCCTGGCGCCGAACGCGCCGGCGATGGCACGCTTGTGGTGCGCGATTCAATGGCCGGCCAAGCCACCTGAATGACCACGGCCTGACGCCGTCGCCGCTTCAGCGATTCTCCCAAGCGCCTTGATCGTTGCTGCGCAGCGCGCAGCTACGCGCGCATCGCCGCGCATTTTTCTTCGTCACGCTAACCAATCGCAAACCGGTTTGCGCCGATGGTTCGTATCGGCGCTCGGCGTTTGCGCGCCCGATTTTGCGCGTCATTTTATCGGCGTCCCAGGCTATACCGAGTTCGAAACAGAGCCGAGACCGTGCTTCGCCGGCGGGATCGATCAAGTGATCAATCGTTTGGCGGACGCGCCGACCTAGCGCCGCCCCAAAACGCGAGACCAAACCACGCGCCTGTTCGGTGGCAGCCGTTCATCAGAAATTCCCGTGATTCAAGGGTTTTTGACACCGCTAAATCTCGAACCCGTCCAGTACGTGAAGATTTGCAGCCTGTACGGCGTGGGGTTCTACTACATCCCGGGCACTGATACCTGCATCAAG
>JAKAMD010000230.1 GCA_021823875.1 Pseudomonadota bacterium
CTTTACAACCCTAGGGCCTTCATCATCCACGCGGCATGGCTGGATCAGGCTTGCGCCCATTGTCCAATATTCCCCACTGCTGCCTCCCGTAGGAGTCTGGGCCGTGTCTCAGTCCCAGTGAGGCTGATCATCCTCTCAGACCAGCTACGGATCGTTGCCTTGGTGAGCCATTACCTCACCAACTAGCTAATCCGACGCGGGCCGCTCCTTCGGCGATAAATCTTTCCCCGTTAGGGCGTATCCGGTATTAGCTCCAGTTTCCCGGAGTTGTTCCGAACCGAAGGGCACGTTCCCACGTGTTACTCTCCCGTCTGCCGCTCCCCTTGCGGGGCGCTCGACTTGCATGTGTTAGGCCTGCCGCCAGCGTTCGCTCTGAGCCAGGATCAAACTCTCAAGTTGGATGAGAACTTATCCCGACTGGTCACGTTTGCGCGTGACGATGCTTGCGCATCGCCACATTCACATTGACGAGGTCCACACCTGATCGATTGCTCAATCAGGGTGTACCTTAAACGTAGACCGTCGTTGTCTCTTCCGAAGCCGTCCCGCGCGATGAATTGCTTCTTCGCGTGAGCGCGGCCCGCAAGGACCCCGCCGTCCACGTTTCTCTTTCTTCCTATTCACTTGTCAAACAGCCCGGGGATCTGGTGATCCCCACCCTCCGGTGGCCGGAGGCCGTCGAAGCCCTGCACACCCGAGAACTGTCGGATGTTGCTTCACTATTCCAGTGAGGAGCTTCAGAGGTGCGCCATCGCGCCGTGAGCGGACGGCGACGCCGGAGGTCCGTATATAGGCTCCCCCCCGGAGGAATGTCAACTGGATTTAACGGCTTTTTTGGAAAACCGAAAAACTCAATAAGATCAGTTTGTTATCCGCATACCGGCGGCCACGGCCCGGAACCCGGCCGAACAATCTCGCGCCGCACTCAGGCCATATTCGTGGTTCGTCCTTGCGGGCGAAATCGAGGGATGGAATCGCAACCGCGGGGGACAGTCTCACCCGCCCGCTTCCCAAAACCAGGTCGCGGCGCCGTCATTGACGGACCGGGGACCAGCCGGCATACCGTTCAGGCCGAAGTCAGCGGCCTGCCGACGACTGGGGATTTGTAGCAGCGGCAAGCCACCTTCGATGGCGCAGCGCAGGGGACGGCGAGCTTGACCCAATCACGGTCGCACGGCGCACATCGATCGAGACGGGCCGAGGCCATCGTCATCGAGCTTGGCAACGAGCCACCGCTGTCGGTCGACGGCGGCAATGCCGGCATGGTCGATCGCCGCCGCATCTCGGTGCAGTGGTTCGCCGGCACCATCCTCACCGCACTGTGCGGCAGCGCGCTCATGGGCGGCGCCGTTTTCACCTCGCTCGACGGCCAGACCAATTTCGCGGCGCTGCCGGAGCGGGTCGAAGTGGCGCTACGCGGCGCACTCGGTATCGGCGCCGACCGGATCGGCGCCTCGCACAAGAGCGACCGGCTGCCGACGCTGGAAGAGCCTTCCTTCACCCGGCGCGTGATCCGCATTTCCACTATTAGCCGGGTCGGCAATCATGAGGTGGTGCGGGTACGCCCCTTCGTCCGCATGGCCGGCAATCTGTCACTCACCGCCTCCAATCTGACCGCCAGCATTCCGCCCTACAATCCGCAACGCTTGCTCGCCGAATCCGCACCCGGCGGCGACGGCACCGCCAAAGAGACGCCGCAAGCCGAACCGGACGCTGAAGTCTCGTTTGTCATGCGCGATCTGCCGGCGATGCTGCCGCACCTCAAGATCGAGCTCAACACGCCGACCGATGAGGTGATGGCGCGCGTGCGCGAGACCGCCGCCTGGAGCCAGAAATCGGCCAATCATCTCGCGACCAGCGCCAATATCACCGGCATCAAGCTCGCTTACGCCGGGGTGCCCAGCAGCGATCCCTACGCCGGCTTCGAAGCGCGGATCGTGCCGGAAAACATCACGCTGCTGCCGAAGACCACCAACCAGACCACCGGCGGCACCTCGTTCAACGAAAAAACGATCATCGCCAAGAAAGGCGACAGCGTTGCCAGCATTCTGCGTGACCTCAGCGCCACCGAGATCGAGATAAGCGCCATCACGCAAAAGCTCGGGCCTTACGGCCGCAACGACGGCATCCGCGAAGGCCAGAAGCTGCGTGTGCTGCTGTCGCCTATCCCCAATTCCAAACATCTGCAACCGGTGCGGGTCATCGTCGCCGACGACAGCACCATCGACGCGGTCGCGGCGCTGTCGGATGCCGGCCAATATGTCGCGGTCGATCCCCGCAACGTCGATAACGAAGTGGCCGAGAATACCGACGACAATCATTTCGCCGATACAGACACCGGCGGCATCAGCCTCTATCAGAGCGTCTACGAAACCGCGTTGCGCAACCATGTGCCGCGCCCGATCATCGACGACATCATCCGCATCTACTCCTTCGACGTCGACTTCGAGCGCAAGGTGCAACCCGGCGATTCATTCGAAGTGCTCTATGGAGGCACCGAGCAGCATCCCGCGTCCAACATCGCCAACGACGTGCTGTTTGCCTCGCTTACCGTCGGCGGCGAAAACAAGCGGCTTTACCGTTTCCAGTCAGCGGACGACGGGCTGGTCGACTACTATGATGAGCACGGCAAAAGCGCCAAGAAATTTCTGGTGCGCAAGCCGGTGCTCACCGGCATCATGCGCTCCGGCTTCGGCCTGCGCCGTCATCCGATCCTCGGCTACACCAAGATGCACACCGGCGTGGACTGGGCGGCGCCGACCGGCACGCCGATCTATGCCGCCGGCAACGGCGTAATCGAGAAGGAAGGCTGGGAATCGGGCTACGGCAAGTTCATCCTGGTCCGCCACACCAACGGCTACGAGACCGCCTACGGGCATATGAGCGCCTATGCGCGCGGCACGCACGAGGGCGAACATGTGCGCCAAGGCCAAGTGATCGGCTTCGTCGGCTCCACCGGCCTGTCGACCGGCTCGCATCTGCATTTCGAGATCCGCATCAACGGCCGCTTCGTCGATCCGATGCGCATCAAGCTGCCGCGCGGACGCGAACTGCATGGACCGGTGCTGGCCACGTTCGAGCAGGAACGCGAGCGCATCGACAAGATCGTCGCGCGCAAACCCGCGCGCGTGGCCTCGAACGCGCCGACGCCGCAGGAATAATCGTCTCAAAATCGCAATCGCGCTGTCATGGCCGGGCTTGTCCCGGCCATCCACGTCTTTGCTGTACGAAAGAAAGGCGTGGATGCCCGGCACGAGGCCGGGCATGACGCCGTGGGTTTGGCAGGCTTACGCCGCCTGCGCGACCGCGTGGCCGTTGAACGTGAGGCCCTGCTTGCCGGCCGAGATCTCGACCTTCTCGCCGTCCTTGACGGTGCCGGCCAGGATCATCTCGGCGAGCGGGTCCTGCACCGACTTCTGGATCACACGCTTCAGGGGCCGCGCGCCATAGGCCGGGTCCCAGCCCTTGTCGGCCAGCCAGTCGCGCGCGTTCGCCTTGAGCGTGATGACGATCTTGCGATCGTCCAAGAGCTTTTGCAGCCGGGTCATCTGGATGTCGACGATGCGGCCCATCTCTTCCTTCTTCAGCCGGTGGAACAGGATGATCTCGTCCACGCGGTTGAGGAACTCGGGCCGGAACGCCGCGCGCATCACCGCCATCACCTGATCCTTGACCGCATCGGTGTCCTGGCCTTCCGGCTGGTTGACCAGAAAGTCGGCGCCGAGGTTCGACGTCATGATGATCAGCGTATTGCGGAAATCGACGGTGTGGCCCTGCCCGTCCGTCAGCCGGCCGTCGTCGAGCACTTGCAAGAGGACGTTGAACACGTCCGGATGCGCCTTTTCGATCTCATCGAACAGCACGACCTGGTAAGGCCGGCGCCGCACGGCTTCGGTGAGCGCGCCGCCTTCCTCATAACCGACATAGCCCGGAGGCGCGCCGATCAGCCGCGCCACCGCGTGCTTCTCCATGTATTCCGACATGTCGATGCGGATCAGCGCGTTCTCGTCGTCGAACAGATATTCCGCCAAGGCCTTGGTCAGTTCGGTCTTGCCGACGCCGGTGGGACCTAAGAACATGAACGAGCCGATCGGCCGGTGCGGGTCCTGCAGGCCGGCGCGCGCACGGCGCACCGCAGTAGAAACCGCCTGCACGGCTTCCTTCTGGCCGACGACGCGCTTGGCCAGTTCCTCTTCCATGCGCAGGAGCTTTTCCTTCTCGCCTTCCAGCATCTTGTCGACCGGCACGCCGGTCCAGCGCGAGACAACGCCGGCGACGTGATCGGCCGTCACGGTCTCCTCGACCATGGCGCCCTGGCCTTCGTTGGCCTCGACTTCTTTCAGTTTCTTTTCCAGGTCGGGGATGCGGCCATAGGCCAGCTCGCCGGCCTTCTGGTACTCACCCTTGCGCTGAGCGATCGCCAGTTCGTTGCGGGCGTCGTCGAGCTGCTTCTTGAGCTCGGTCGCCGAGCCCAGCTTTTCTTTCTCCGATTTCCAGCGGCTGGTGAGATCGGCCGACTGCTTTTCCAGATCCTTCAGCTCGCCTTCAAGCCGCTTCAGCCGGTCCTTCGAGCCGGGATCGCTCTCCTTCTTGAGCGCCTCCTGTTCGATCTTCAGCCGCACGATCTCGCGATCGATCGAATCGAGCTCTTCCGGCTTGGAATCGACTTGCATCTTCAGCCGCGCCGCCGCCTCGTCGACGAGATCGATGGCCTTGTCGGGCAGGAAGCGGTCGGTGATGTAGCGGTTCGACAGCGTCGCGGCCGCGACGATCGCCGAGTCGGCGATGCGCACGCCGTGATGCTGCTCGTATTTGTCCTTCAGGCCGCGCAGGATCGAGATGGTGTCCTCGACCGTCGGCTCCGACACGTAGACCGGCTGGAAGCGCCGCGCTAGCGCAGCGTCCTTCTCGACGTGTTTCTTGTATTCGTCGAGCGTGGTGGCGCCGATGCAGTGCAGCTCGCCGCGCGCCAGCGCCGGCTTCAATAGATTGGAAGCGTCCATGGCGCCGTCGGCCTTGCCGGCGCCGACCAGCGTATGCATCTCGTCGATGAACAAAATGATGCCGCCGTCCGACGACGTCACTTCCTGCAGCACGGCCTTCAGCCGCTCCTCGAATTCGCCGCGGTATTTGGCGCCGGCGATCAGCGCGCCCATGTCGAGCGCGAGCAACTTCTTGTCCTGCAGGCTCTCCGGCACGTCGCCGTTGACGATGCGTTGCGCCAGCCCCTCGACGATGGCGGTCTTGCCGACGCCAGGTTCGCCGATCAGCACCGGATTGTTTTTGGTCCGGCGCGACAGCACTTGGATGGTGCGGCGGATTTCCTCATCGCGGCCGATGACCGGATCGACCTTGCCCTCGCGCGCGGCTTGCGTCAGATCGCGGGCGTATTTCTTCAGCGCGTCATAAGCGTTCTCGGCCGACGCCGAGTCGGCGGTGCGGCCCTTGCGCAGCGCATTGATCGCGGCATTGAGGCTCTGCGGCGTCACGCCGGCGCTTTTGAGGATCTTGCCGGCCTCGCTGTCCTTCTCCAGCGCCAGCGCCAACAGCAGACGTTCGACGGTGACAAAGCTGTCGCCGGCTTTCTCGCCTGCCTTCTCGGCAGCGTCGAACACGCGCGCCAAGGCGGGATCGAGATAGACCTGGCCGGCGCCGCCGCCCGACACCTTCGGCCGCTTGGCGAGCGCCGCCTCGACCGCCTGCAATGCCTGACGGGATTTGCCGCCGGAACGGTCGATCAGGCCCGCCGCCAACCCTTCCGGGTCGTCGAGCAGAACCTTGAGCAGATGTTCGGGGGCGAATTGCTGATGGCCCTCGCGCAGGGCCAGCGATTGGGCGGATTGCACGAAACCGCGGGCACGGTCAGTGTATTTCTCGAAATTCATGCGTC
>JAKAMD010000231.1 GCA_021823875.1 Pseudomonadota bacterium
GCGGTCTTGCCCATCTTGGCGCCCGAGGACGTGGTGATCAGCGGCGAGGTGAGCGCGAACAGCTGCGCATTCTGCATGCGGCGGCCGAGATCGATGCCGGTGACGATGTTGCCCCACTGGTCGGAGCCGCCCATCTGCAGGATGCAGTCGTGACGCTTGTTGAGCTCGACGAAGTCGTAGGCCTGCAGCACCATGTAGTTGAATTCGAGGAACGACAGCTCCTGCTGGCGGTCGAGACGCAGCTTCACCGAGTCGAAGGAGAGCATGCGGTTGACCGAGAAATGCCGGCCGACGTCGCGCAGGAAATCGATGTAGTTGAGCGTATTCAGCCAGTCGGCATTGTTGGCCATGATGGCATTGCCGCCTTCGCTCTCGAATTTGAGGAATTTCGAGAAGATGGCGCGGATGCCTTTGAGATTTTCGTTGATGGCTTCGTCGGTGAGGATGCGCCGGCTTTCGTCCTTGCCGGAGGGGTCGCCCACGCGGGTGGTGCCGCCGCCCATCAGCGCGATCGGCCGGTGGCCAGTCTGCTGCATCCAGTAGAGCATCATGATCGGCAGCAGCGAGCCGACATGGAGCGACGCCGCCGTGCAATCGAACCCGATATAGGCGGTGACGGTGCCCGACGCCGCCTTGGCGTCGAGCGCCTCCGGCTCCGAGATCTGGTGGATGAAGCCGCGCTCGGCGAGGACGTTGAGAAAATCGGACCTGTAGGCGCTCATTGAACCTGACTCAGCGAGTCATGGCCGGGCAAAAAGCGCGAAAAGGTGTTTTTCGCCTATTGTCCCGCTCATCCACGTCTTGCATTAATTCTTAAGGCGTGGATGCCCGGCGATGGGCCGGGCATGACGGATGTTAAATGCCGCGGTTGGTGTAACAGGTCCGGCCGGGGATTCAACCAGCACCGGCGCCTGAAGACCGGGTCGCGTGTGCATGCAAAAAGGGGCGTAATTTGGGGCCGGTACGGGCGATCGGGATGATGAGCGGCACCTCGCTCGACGGCGTCGACGTGGCGCTGATCGAGACGGACGGCAAGCGCATCACCGGCCTCGGGCCGACCGGCTATCGGGCCTATCGCGAGGAGGAGCGGGACCTCTTGCGCCGGGCGCTGGCCGAGGGCGCCAATCTCAGCGAGCGGACCGCGCGGCCGGGCGTGTTGGCCGAGGCGGAGGCCTTCGTGACGGCCGCCCATGCCGAGACCGTTGAGAGCTTTCTCGAGGAGGAGCGGATCGAGCGTTCCGAGGTGGCCGTGGTGGGCTTCCACGGGCAGACGGTGCTGCACCGGCCGGGGAAGCGGTTGACGGTACAGATCGGCGACGGCGCCGCTTTGGCGCGCCGGCTCGGCCTGCCGGTGGCCTACGACTTCCGTGCGGCCGATGTGGCCGCGGGCGGCCAGGGCGCACCGCTGGTGCCGGTCTTCCATCAGGCGTTGGCGCGCGATCTGGCGCGGCCGCATCCGATCGCCGTGCTCAATGTCGGCGGTGTCGCCAACGTCACCTGGGTCGACGGCGGCGACCCCATCGCCTGCGATACTGGGCCAGGCAATGCGCTGATTGACGATTTCATGCGTGCACGCACTGGCAGCCCGCTCGACCGCGACGGCGACCAGGCGGCGAAAGGCCGCGTCAACGAGGATTTTATCGAGCGGGTGCTGGCGGACACTTTCTTCAGCCAGCCTTGTCCGAAATCGCTCGACCGAAATGCATTCGCCTATGCCAATCTCGGTCTGCCCGATTTTTCCACCGCCGACGGCGCGGCCACGCTGTCGGCGCTGACCGCGGCCTGCGTCGCGCGGGTGGTTCCCCATTTGCCCAAGCCGCCGCGCGCCTGGATCGTGTCGGGCGGCGGTGCGCACAATCCGACGCTGATGCGCATGCTGGCCGAGCGGCTGCGGCCGGCGACGGTGGAAACCGCCGATGCCGTCGGCTGGTCGGCAGATGCGCTGGAGGCGCAAGCCTTCGCCTATCTGGCGGTGCGCACGCTGCGCGGCATGCCGCTGACTTTTCCGACCACGACCGGCGTCAAGGAGCCCATGACGGGCGGGATCGTTGTGCGGCCGCCGATTTGACCGGGCCGTGGCACTGGTGCACCGTCGCGGCGGGAGCGCTGAGAGGCCCAGGGCCGCAAGGGATTGAGAGTCGAACGAAGCGCGCGCGATGACTATCGATGCCGCACTGTCGAACTCGTTCGTCTTCGGCGGGCTCAACGCCGTGCTGGCGGTGAAGAAGTTCTCGTAAATCGCACAGTCGCAGCGCTCCTGCCGGGCAGAACGCGCGTGCTCAATGGGCGCGCGTTGATCAGCCTGTGGTTCAAGATCAAATTCGGCGCGCGTTGATAAACTCGACTCCGATCTCGCCGCCCAATTGCCAGACCACCCGGCAGTCGCGTCGCTCGTTCACGCCGTCGCCGGATACCGACAGCGTGAAGATCGGCGGCATTTCGATCTCCGTGAAGAGCCTGGCGCCGCGCGCGGAGAGGTCCGTCAGCAGGATGGGACGGGGCGTAGGGCACGATTCGCTGTGAAACTGCGCCACGCGATTGATGCTGCGGCGGGGAGACTTGCGGCGTTCTATGAACATGGTCCTTGCACCATGCCGTCTGGGTGGACCTGAACATTAACGCCGGCGCATTCAAAAGCGTTTAATGGGCTCGGAAGAGTTTTAAGAGATTTGCGCGGTTCGGGTCGCCGGCGAGAAGGAATCAAGAAAAAACAAGACGGAAGGATCGATCACGCAGGTTGCGTGTCGGTCGATGGGAACGAACCCTGGATGCGCACAACCGTCGCGGTGCAAGGCGCTTCCGCGATGATCTTCGACGACACGCTGCCGAGATAACGGCGTAACGGCGCGGCATTGCGCGCGCCCATCACCAGATGATGGACCTTGTTGCGGCGCGCGAAATCGATCAAAGCGGCGGCGGGATCGAACGCTTCGATGACATGGTAGGTGATCTGGTTCGGTAGGTGCTGCAGCGGCGCGGCCCAATGTTTGAGCTGGGACAGGCGCAGGAGATGCACGCTGCGGCCTTCCTCGTCCTCATATTTGTCCGGCAGCATGCGCGCGAGCTTGAAGACATTGACGCAAGCCAGGCGCGCATTGGGCTCGCTTTCGAGCAGGCGGGCGACAGCCTTGGCCAGTGCCTGTGACAGCTGCTCGTATTCTTCGCTCAGATCGACAGCCGCCATGATGATCACGCCGCTGCCGGCGGCGGTGCGCGGCTCCGGTAATATGGCAATTCGCTTTTTCGCCTGCGTGAACCAGCGGTGCAGGACGGACAGCAGGCGGTTGCCGCGAACACGGGTAGCGCGCTCGGTCAGCGGCACAAGCTCGGGGTGGCGCAAATCAAAGGCGAGGTGAGTGGCGCTTTGGTAGCGATTGCGCGGATCGACCTCCAGGCAGTGCAGGATGATTTCCTGCAGCCAGGGCGGAAGTTCCGGCCGCCAGTAGCGCGGCGGCGCCGGCGCGACGTAGAGGCGTTTGCGCCACTGCGCGACGGTGCGCGGCTCGCCGAACGGCCGTCGTCCCGTGACGAGAAAATACAGAACCACGCCAAGGGCGAATAAATCACTGCGCGTGTCGTCGCGGACGCCGAGCAGTTGTTCGGGTGCGATATAGGAGTTGGTGCCGAGCGGTCCGTCGAGTTCCTCGGCCGGAAGGTCCGGCAAATCGAGGTGCCGCGACAAGCCGAAATCCAGGAGAACGACATCGTCGTTGTCGCGCACCATAATATTGCTCGGCTTGATGTCGAGATGCACGACTCTCTGAGCGTGCAGTTCGGCGAGTGCGTCGGCAATGCGGGCCCCGAGATCGGCGACTTCGTCCGGCGCCAGCGGCAGATCATCCAATCGCTCCTTGAGCGATCGTCCGCGGATACGCTCCATGACGATATAGGGGCCGTCGAAATCGCCCGTGGCCACGAAACGCGGCACATGGGTGCCGCTCAACCGCGGCAGGATCATCTGCTCGGTTTCGTAGCTGACGATGGCGAGCGGGTCGTCGCCCGGCTCCAGCAGCGGCAGCTTCATCACGACCGGCAACTCGATGTCTGGCCGGCTGACCAGCCACAGAGCGCCGAGACCGCCGTGATGCATCGGCTCGATGAGCAGAAAGCCGTCGATTGTGCCGCCAGGCTGCAGGTGGCGCGCCATGATCAGAAACCGCGTTCGAGGCGCGTGGCCAGAATTTCCGGCAGCCCTGCTTCGCGTATCTTGCGCGCCGCGGTCGCGACGTCATAGGGAACGCGTCGATAGGTCAACGTGTTCGCCTTGTCGTCGAGCAGGGCATAACACGCCGCGGGATTGTGATCGCGCGGCTGCCCGACCGCGCCGATGACTGCGAGCCAGCGGCGTCCCGGCAGCAGGGGGATCGCGGTCCCGGCCACCGGTGAGAATTCCATCAGCTTGCCGGTCAGCGATAGACCATAGAGCGCTGGGATATGAACATGGCCGCAGAAATTTTGCGCCGTGTGCGTCGCGGCCAGATTGGTGCGCGCGATTTGGCTTCCCGTGATGTAATGCCAGCGTGCCGGCTCGATCGGGCTGGCATGCACGAACAGACGCCCCTCGTGCTCGATGGAAAGCGGCAGGCCGCCGAGAAAATTCTTTTGTGCGGCGTCCAATTGGCGGCGCGTCCACTCGATGGCTGCCTGCGCGGTCTCATTCATGTCCTCGCGCGCGCCGACGGCAGCGGTGTCGTGGTTGCCGAGGATCGCCAAGGCACCGCGTTCGACATGCTCGCCGACGCGGTCGATCACCCATCGCGGGTCGGCGCCGTAGCCGACCAGATCGCCAAGAAAGATGAATTGGTCGACATGCCGGCGTTCGGCGTCGGCCAGGCAGGCCGTCATGGCTTCGCGATTGCCATGGATATCCGCCAAAAGCGCAATGGTCATGGCTTTGTGTATCGCAGCGATAGGATCATCGCTTTGACCCCCATCAAGACGGCAATTCCCAACGGCCTACGTTATGCGAGGCTGACGTTCGTCGCCAATCCCATTCAAAGAAAACGCGGGGCCAAGCGGGCCCCGCGCTCGTTGGTTTTGCGGTTGGATAGCGACTGCCTCGGTGACGGCTATGCCGTCTTTTCCTCCCAGATTTTCGTCTTGTTCGTCTCGGGCATCAGGAACAGGCCGAGCACGAGGCAGACCGCGGGAACCGCGATCGGATAGATCAGCGCATAGCCGATGCTGTGGGTCGCCTGATAAGCCGCCGTGGTGATGAACGGCACCAAGCCACCGCCCCAGCCATTGCCGATGTGGTAGGGCACCGACACCGAGGTGTAGCGGATGCGGCTGGGGAAGAACTCGGCGAGGAAGGCGCCGATCGGTCCGTACACCATGCCGACATAGCAGACCATGATGGCCACGATCAGGATCGCGATCGGCGCGTTGACGTGCCCCGGTTGGGTGACGTCGCCGAGCCATGAGTACAGCGGGTAGTAAGTGACCGCCGCCAGGAACATGCCGCCGAGGATCACCGGCTTGCGGCCGATCTTGTCGGACAGCCAGCCGAAGAAGATGAGCGAGGGCGTGCCGATGACGAGGCCGATGCCGACGATCCATGACGTGGTGAGCGCGTCGACCTTGGACACCTGCTGCATGAAGTAGAGCGCCCAGAACTGGCCGCTGTACCAGACCACGCCCTGACCCAACACAATGATGGTGGCGATCACCACGTATTTGAGGTTGGCGGGATTGCCGAACGCCTCGCGCCAGGGATTCTTGCTGGTCTGCCCTTTGGCCTTGATCTCCGCATAGATCGGCGATTCTTCGAAGGCGCCGCGGATATAGAAGGCGATGAACACCAGCACGAAGGAGAACAGGAACGGAATGCGCCACGCCCAGGCGTTGAACGCGGCCTCGCCGAAATAGCT
>JAKAMD010000232.1 GCA_021823875.1 Pseudomonadota bacterium
AGCGAAGGGCATTACCCTTCGCCGGTTCGATCGAGTGAACAAACGGGCGGCAGCGGGATTTCCCTGCTGCCGTCCATTGCGGCAAATCTGTCAGGGCAGCGAAACAGCGCGCATGAAACGCATTTATATGGACCGCTTCATCGATTCCATCGAATGGGTTGCGGCCGCATTCGTCGGAATTGTTGCCCTCGATATTTTCGTCTCCGTGCTAGTACGCAATCTGTTCAGCTATTCGATTCCCGACTCCTACGATTTCGGCCGACTGCTGCTCGGCATTTTGATCTTCTGGGGTATCGCCGCGACCTCCTATCGCGGTGGACACATCACCGTCGATCTCATCTGGGCCAATGTCGGCCTAAAATACCAACGCATGATCGATGTGTTCGCCACCCTCGTTCTCCTGTTTGTGGTGACGGTGCAGACCTATACGCTATTCGACAAGGTGCGTGACACCTATCACGACAACGTGCTCACCTTCGACCTGCGGCTGCCGACTTGGCCGTTCTTCGCAGTCGCCTGGGCAGGAGACGTGTCGGCCGTGCTGCTGATCGCCATTCGCACGTACCGACTCATTTTTCGGCCCGAGTTGATGGCCGACCCTAAAGTCAAACCGGTCGAGTGAGGCGCTGAACGATGAGCACGGACGCTGTCGCCCTCATCGGCTTCATCGCGCTTTTTGCGCTCATGTTGCTGCGCGTGCCTGTCGGTATGGCGATGGGCTTGGTCGGCGTGTCCGGCTTTGGATATTTGGTCGGAGGTACGCCTGCGCTCAAGTTGGTCGGCCAGACCGCCATGCGTACGGTCACCGACTACAGCTTCGGCGTTATCCCGATGTTCCTGCTAATGGGGACATTCGTTTCCAATTCGGGCATGAGCCGAGACCTGTTCAAGGCCGCGAATTCTTTTGTTGGGCATTTGCGTGGCGGACTCGGCATCGCGACCGTCGCGGCTTGCGGTGGATTTGCCGCCATCTGCGGCTCATCTGTTGCGACCGCCGCGACGTTTTCAGCGGTCGCCTATCCCGAGATGCGGCGCTACGGCTATCCGCAAAGCTTTGCCGCCGGCGTCGTCGCCGCTGGCGGAACGCTCGGTGCCATGCTGCCGCCTTCGACCGTACTCGCGGTCTATGGGCTCATCACCGAGCAGGATATCGGCAAGCTCTATATCGCCGGCATCCTTCCCGGACTGCTCGCAATCACCATGTATGTAACAACGATCGCGATCATCGGTTATGCGAAGCCGAAGTTCCTGCCCTCGGGCGCCCGCACGCCGTGGCGCGAACGGCTTGCCGGATTGAAAATCATATGGGCGCCGATGCTCTTATTCTTCTTCGTCATCGGGGGACTGTACGGGCTTCCATTCTTGCCCCGCTTTACGCCGACCGAAGCCGGCGGCGTGGGCGCGGCGGGCGCTTTCCTGATCGGCGTACTGACCGGGAGGCTCAATAAGGACAAGATCCTGGTTTCGCTCTTGCAGGCGACGCGCACGGCCGCCGCGGTCTTCACGGTGCTGATCGGCGCTTTGCTTTTCGGTTATTTCCTGACCATCACCCAGACGCCGCAAAAGGTTACCGAGTTCCTCACCGGCCTGGGGCTAGGCGCCTACGGCGTGCTGGCGCTTATCATGCTGATGTATCTGGTGCTCGGCTGCTTGATGGATGCCTTGGCCATGATCATCCTGACCGTACCCATCATCTTCCCGGTGATCACCCATCTCGGTTTCAACCCCGTCTGGTTCGGCGTCATCATCGTCATGACCGTTGAACTCGGGCTTATCCACCCGCCGGTCGGCATGAACGTGTTCGTGATCAAAAGCGTTGTGAAGGACGTGAGCTTCGCCACGATTTTCAAGGGGGTCATACCGTTCATCATTACCGACATCGTTCGGCTTGTAATTCTGATCACCTTCCCCGTTATCGCGCTCTGGCTGCCCTCGCGCATGTAGTTGCAAATTGTTATAGTTTGCGGTCAAACCATCGGCAGGGAGAACGCGATGGAACGCTCGTTCAAGAAAGAAGTGCAGGCGCTCACCTTGGGCGACGGCGAGACCTTCCATGGCGAAGGCATCCTGGCCGTGACCAAGGCGTTGCTGCAGGCGGGCGTTTCCTATGTCGGCGGCTACCAGGGTGCGCCGGTCTCCCACCTGCTCGACGTGCTGGTAGACGCCCAGGACATCATGGCCGAGCTCGGCGTGCATCTGGAGACCTGCTCGAATGAGGCCTCCGCTGCCGCCATGCTGGGCGCCTCGATCAACTACCCCCTGCGCGGGGCAGTGACCTGGAAGTCGATCGTCGGCACCAATGTGGCGGCCGACGCGCTCTCCAATCTGGCTTCGCCCGGCCTGATCGGCGGCGCCATGATCATCATCGGCGAAGACTACGGCGAAGGCGCCAGCGTCATTCAGGAACGCTCCTACGCCTTTGCGCTGAAATCGACGATGTGGCTGCTCGATCCGCGTCCCGACCTGCCCACCATCGTGCGCACGGTCGAGAAAGGCTTCGAACTGTCGGAGGCGACCCACGCACCGGTGATGCTGGAGCTACGCATCCGCGCCTGTCACGCCACCGGCGAATTTGCCGCCAAGAAAAATCGCAAAGCGGAGTATTCAGGCCTTAACCGGGTCGCGCCGGCACGCTTCGACTATGCGCGGCTGGCGCATCCGCCGGTCACCTTCGTGCAGGAGAAGCTGAAGGTGGAGATGCGGCTGCCGGCGGCACAGGCCTTCATCCGCGAACACAAGCTCAACGAGACCATTGCCGGCGATCTCGATGACATCGGCATCATCGTCATGGGCGGGTTGACCAACAGCGTGCTGCGCGCGCTCGAGCGTGCCGGACTTGCCGACGTGTTCGGCGCCTCGCGCGTGCCCATGCTCGTGCTCAACGTCGTCTATCCGCTGGTGCCGGAGGAGATCCGCGAATTCTGCGCCGGCAAGCGCGCCGTGCTGGTGGTGGAGGAGGGCTTCCCCGACTACATCGAGCAGGCGGTCAATGTCGAACTGCGCCGCGCCGACATCCAATCGAAGGTGTTCGGCAAGGGCCCGCTGCCGAAGACCGGCGAATACGCCTCCGACGTGCTGCTGGAGGGGCTTGCCGCCTTCCTGCAGGCGACGCGGCCCCGTGGCATCGATGCCGATACGCTGGCGGAAAAGGCGCGCGGCTTGATCGCGCACAAGACCAAGGCCGCCATGGCGCTGGGCCCGCTGCCGCCGCGCCCGCCGTCCTTCTGTACCGGCTGCCCGGAGCGTCCGGTTTTTTCCGCGCTCAAGCTGATGCAGCGCGAATTGGGTCCGACCCATATCAGCGCCGACATCGGCTGCCATTCGTTTGCGACCTTTGCACCGTTCTCGATGGGCAATACCATTCTCGGTTACGGCATGTCGCTCGCCAGCTCTGCGGCGGTTGGGCCGAACCTCAACAAGCGCTCGATCTCGGTAATGGGCGACGGTGGCTTCTGGCACAACGGCGTCATCACCGGCGTCGCCTCCAACCTGTTCAATCAGGGCGACGGCGTGCTGATCGTGATGCAGAACGGCTACACCTCGGCCACCGGCCAGCAGTACATGCCGTCGAGCAAGACCAGTCGCTCCGGTACGGCGCCCGGCATGGAGATCGAGCGCACGCTGCGCGGCATGGGCGTGAAATGGCTGCGCACGGTGCGCACCTACGGCGTCGCCAAGATGACCGCCACGCTGAAGGAGGCGATGAAGACCACCGAGCGTGGCCTGAAGGTGATCATTGCCGACGGCGAATGCCAGCTCGCGCGCCAGCGCCGGGTGCGCGCCGAAGATGCCGAGAAGCTCAAGCGCGGCGAACGCGTGACGCGCGCCCGCTACGGCGTCGACGACGAAATCTGCACCGGCGATCATTCCTGCATTCGGTTGTCAGGCTGCCCGTCGCTGACGGTGAAGCCCTCGCCCGATCCGCTGCGCACCGATCCGGTGGCGAGCGTGGTCGATAGTTGCGTCGGCTGCGGTCTCTGTGGCGAGGTTGCGCATGCCGCGGTACTGTGCCCGTCGTTCTATCGCGCCGAAATCGTGCGCAATCCGAGCTGGCGCGATCGCGCGCTGCACCGCCTGCGTCAGACTGTGATCGGCTGGCTTGGCGGCTATAACGACAAGGTTGCCGCATGAATCCGACGCGTCCTGTCACGTTGCTGATCGCTGCTCTCGGTGGCGAAGGTGGCGGCGTGCTCACCAATTGGATCGTCGATGCGGCGGCGGCGGCCGGCTATCCGGTGCAGTCGACCTCGATTCCCGGCGTCGCCCAGCGCACCGGTGCCACCACCTATTACGTCGAGATCCTGCCGGTGAAGGCCATCGAGCTTGCCGGCAAGCGCCCGGTCATGGCGCTCACGCCCGGCGTCGGCGATATCGACGTGGTGCTGGCGAGCGAACTGTTGGAAGCCGGCCGGGCGGTGGCGCACGGTTTCGTCACGCCCGATCGTACCCACTTGATTGCCTCGACCAGCCGCTTCTATGCCATGGACGAGAAGATCGCCATGGGTGACGGCCGCTTCGACCAGGACAAGCTGACCAAAGTCATCAAGGAGCATGCCCGCGATACCCTGCTCATTGACATGGACGCGCTTGCCAAGCAGAGCGGCTCCTTCATCAACGCGGTGATGCTGGGCGCGCTTGCCGGCTGCAACCGCCTGCCGCTGACCGCTGAGCAGCTGGAAGCCACGATCCGCGCCGATGGCAAATCGGTCGACAGCAATCTGCGCGGCTTCCGCGCCGGCCTTGAAACCGCGCGTGCGAGCGCGCCGGTGGTGAAGCTGCCTGAGAAGAAGAAAATTGCCGCCGCGACGCTCGCCGCGCTCGAAGCGGAAGTGGCGCAACTGTTTTCGCCACCGGCGCAGTCAATCATCGTCGAAGGCGTGCGTCGTCTCGCCGCTTATCAAAGCCTCGGTTATGCGCAGCTCTATCTCGATCGGCTCAAGTCCATCGCCAAGGCTGATGCTTTGGCCGGCGTGCAGGGGCGTCTCTTGAAAGAGGTGGCGCGCCATCTTGCCGTGCGCATGTCCTACGAGGACATCGTGCGGGTGGCGCAGGCCAAAATCCAGCCGGCGCGCATGCGGCGTATCGCACGCGAGGAGCTGCGCGTCACCAACGAGCCCTATTCGGTGCACGAGTTCCTCAAACCCGGCATCGAGGAGCTGACGCAGCTCCTGCCGCCGGTCATCGCCCGCCCGATCCTGCGGCTCGCGGAACGTAAGGGATGGCTCGGCCGCGTTTATTTCGGCATGGAGATCAATTCGACCTCGGTGAGCGGCTATCTGCGCTTCCTGTTGCTCGCCAAGCTGCGTGGGCTGCGGCCCTACGGCATCCGCTATCAGCAGGAACAGGAGCAGATCGAAGGCTGGCTCGCCCACATCCAGGTGGCTGCCGCACATTCGGCCGATCTTGCGCAAGAAATCGCCGAATGCGCCCGGCTGATCAAGGGCTATGGCGATACCTATGCGCGTGGGCTTGCCAATTATCGCGCCATTGAGACCCGTGTGATCCGCCCGGCGCTCGATGGGCAGATCGCGCCGGCGCGCGCCGCCGATGCCGTCGCCAGCGCCCGCGCCGCCGCGCTGGTCGATCCGGAGGGCTTGAGCCTCACCAAGTGCCTCGACGAGGTTGCCGGCAAGGGCAACCTGGCGCTGGCGGCGGAATGACGCCCAGAGAGGGCTCCGTTGTCTACCCCGTCCTGGTCGAGTAAAACTTCGTCCCAACAATAATCGAAGCGTCCGTACCGGATGCGCGAAGGGCGAAACGCATGGTCATCACACCGGGAGGACGCGACCGCCAGCCGATTGCCGCAGAA
>JAKAMD010000233.1 GCA_021823875.1 Pseudomonadota bacterium
GATCGCCGTGGTGAAGCCGAACGCGGCCACCGAGACGAGCGAGGAGCCGACCGCATTGATCAGCGGCATGCCGGTGGCGAGCATCAGCCCGGGCACGATCAGAAAACCGCCACCAATGCCGAAGAAGCCCGAAAGCAGGCCGACCGAAAAACCGGTGCCGACGAGAAACGGCAGCAGGCGCATGCTGGTGGCGAGCGTCAGCTTGACGTCGGCATTGCCGCCCGACTTGCGCGGCCGCAGCATCATCAATCCGACCACCACCATCAGCACGCCGAACAGCATCAGCAGCTTATGGCCATCGACCAGTTTGCCGATATGAGCGCCGGTGGCGGCGCCGACAATGCCGGCGGCTGCGAACACCATTGCGCACGACCATTTGACCGTGCGCATGCGGGTATGACCGGCGAGATTGACGGCTGCGCTCGCCGCCACGGCCAATGCGCTGGTGCCAATCGCGACATGAGGGGACGGAACGCCCACCACATAGACCAGGAGCGGCACCGCCAATATCGAGCCGCCGCCGCCGATCAGCCCGAGCGTGAAGCCGACCAGGCCGCCGGATGCGATGGCAATCAGATAATGCAGCGTCAGCATGAGACCCCGGCGGTTCAGTGGCGTCAGCGGAACAAGGATGCCAGGCGCGCGAGCAATCCGCCTTGCGACTGGCCGTTGCTGCGGGCGGGGGCCGAGGTCGGCAGACCGGCGCGCTTCCAGGCATCGATGCCGCCCCCGAGCATATAAACGTCGCAGTTACCGGAGCGCGCGGCCAGCTTCTTGGCATTCATCTTGGTGCGCATGCCGGACTTGCAATGGAAGATCAGCACGGTGTCGCCTTCGCGCGCGGGATGTTTGGCATCGATTTGCGACAGCGCGTGATGGCGCGCGCCGGGAATGTTCTCGCCCGTATATTCGTAGGTTTCGCGGATATCGATCAGCACCGCGCCGTCCTTCACCAGCTCGGCGGCGCGCTCGGGCGAAATGGTCTTGACGTTACTCATGGAGAGGGTGTCGTCCTTTGGTTGGATGGGAGTCGGTTTGAGCGTGGTCGCTTACGGACAGTAGATGTCTTGCAACAGCGCCAGCAGCCGGGTCGCGTTCGGATCGGCGAGCCGGTAGTAGATGGTTTGGCCGTCGCGCCGGGTGCCGACCAGGCCCTCCTCGCGCATCTTGGCGAGGTGCTGGGACACGGCCGACTGGCTTAAGTGCACCGCCTCGGCCATGTCGTTCACCGCCATTTCGCGGACCGTGGCGAGCCGGCACAGGATCAACAGCCGGTTCTCATTGGCGAGCAGTTTGAGCAGGCCGGCGGCGCTCGCCGCCTTGCGCTCAAAATCAGCGATGCTGGCGCTCTTCTTGGCCGGCGCGCAGGCGAGTTCAGGCATGGATTTCGATTTCCCTGATGCAGGCTTGTTAAATTAGATTTTGCTAATATATAGGCAAAGCAATACGATTGCCGCAAGAGCAAAAAATTGAGGGAGCGCAAAAATGCCGGTGTCGAACAGCCCAGAAATCCGCGCATTCTTTGACGAGCCGACCAATACGGTGAGCTATCTGGTGTGGGATCCCACGACGCGCGACGGCGTGGTGATCGATCCGGTGCTCAATTTCGACCACCGCAGCGGCAAGGCGACGGTGGAGTCGTCGGACGCCATCCTGGCGGAGGCCAAAAAGCGCAGCGTCACCATCGGCATGGTGCTGGAGACGCATGTCCATGCCGACCATCTTTCGGGCGCGCCCTATATCAAGCTGAAGACCGGCGCCAAAGTCGGAATCGGCGAGCATATCCGCGACGTGCAAAGAATTTTCCGTCCGGTGTTCAACGCGACCGATGTCTCGGGCGACGGCTCCGAATTCGATCATCTGTTCAAGGACGGCGAGCACTTCAAGATCGGCCGCATCGACTGCGAAGTGATCCACACGCCCGGTCACACGCCGGCCTGCGTGTCCTACAAGATCGGCGACGCGGTGTTCGTCGGCGACACCATGTTCATGCCGGATTTCGGCACTGCGCGCGCCGACTTCCCGGGCGGCGACGCGCGCATGCTTTACCGCTCCATCCACCGCATCCTGTCGTTGCCGCCGAAAACGCGGCTGTTCATGTGCCATGACTACAAGGCGCCAGGCCGCGAAAAATATGCGTGGGAGACGACGGTCGGCGAGGAGCGTGCTCGCAATGTGCACGTGCACGAGGGCATCACGGAGGACGAGTTCGTGAAGATGCGCACGGCGCGTGATGCGACTCTCGCTGCGCCGCTGCTGCTGTTGCCTTCGATCCAGGTCAACATGCGGGCCGGCAAGCTGCCGCCGGCGGAAGCGAACGGCGTGCGCTATCTCAAGGTACCGGTGGAACTCGCATCCTAACTGGCGTCGCCGCAGTCATCAGTAACGAGCGACCAACAAGGTCAGCCAATCGGGCATAATCTCGACCAGCTTCGTTTCGAGATAACGGTCGAACCCGGTGATGATCATTGTGCCCATCGTCAGCAGCAGCAGGCCGAGCAGGACGTGGCCGACATGGCCGGCTATGTCCAGGCGCTTGCGCCAGCGCACCAGAGTCTGGTGCGAGATGGCACCGATGATAACAAGGGGCAGCGCGGTGCCGATGCCGAAGAAAAACATGGTCAGCGTGGCATAGCCGAGACTCTTGCCCTGGGCGGCGAGCGCGATGGCGGCGCCGAGTGTCGGACCGATGCAGGGACTCCACACCATGCCGAGCAGGGCGCCGACCAGGAATTGACCTGCCAAGCCCGCGGGTCCCACATGGGCCATGATGCGGTTGCCGGCCGCCCGGATCGGTTCGGCCAGCATCTCCAACCGGTGCTGCAAGCTATGGCTGAACAGTACCAAGGCGAACGCGATCATGATGCCGGCACCGGTCAGCCGAAATGCGGTACTGCCCAGGCCGATGCCCAATCCGATGGTGTCGACGAATATTCCGATCACCACGAAGAACAGGACGAAGCCGACGCCGAGCACCGCCGGACCTAAATGATGTTTGGTCGCAGCGGCGGCGAACACGATCGGCAAGAGCGGTATCACGCAAGGCGAGAGGATCGACAGGACGCCTGCAGCGAGCGCCAATAGGCAACCCGTGAATGACAGGCCTGAGCCAATGGCACCGCGACCGGATACGCCTTCAAGAAAGGCCTCGATCACTTTCGGGTTGCTCTGTCCGGTCAGCCGGGCAATCTCGGTCTTGCCGTCGAACAGGATCAGCGTCGCAGGGACCGCCACCTTGAGCCGCTGCACGATTTCCTTGTCGCGATCGAAATCGATAGTGAAGATGATGAGATCTCTGAAGGCGGGGTTTTTCTCCAGTTTGCCTAGCGCCGGCGATTGCAGCGTGCAGCTTGAGCACCAAGAAGCACTCACATCGACCAGGATGTGCCGGCCTTGCGCCTGCGCCTGGGCGAAGCGGGAAGGTGAATAAAAGGCGAGGGTGGCGGCTTCGGCCGCAGCGCTCACCAGTGTGAGCAGAACAATTAGTGCCGTAATCTTTCGCATGGTTCCGATCCGTCATGGCGTTGGAACCAAAGAATCCGTTCGGGGAAAATTCACGCGCGAACGGATCGCCAGCGATATTGAAATATCATTGTGAAATTGAATACATCGGCATTGCGATGGGTCAATTTCCGCACGCCATGACGTCGCGGGGGCAGTGTTCGGTGTTGACGACGCGTGATTGAGTGACGCCGCCGGTGAGCGCGCCGCGCGCTAGCCGAGGCTGCGCACCTTCACATAGGAGCCCGGCGCGTCTTCGATCGGTTCAAGCTTGCCGCCGCCCAAGTCGCGCGCCGTCACCGTCTCGCCATCGTGCGCCTTGATCCAAGCGAGCCAGTGCGGCCACCAGGAGCCGGGATGCTCCTCGGCTTGGGCCAGCCATTTGTCGATATCGGTGCCTTCCGGCTCAGGCCCGGTCCAGTACTGGTATTTTGCCTTGTCCGGCGGATTGATCACGCCCGCGATATGGCCGGAGCCGGCCAGCACGAAGGTCACGGGACCGCCGAAGAATTGCGAGCCGTACAGCACCGACTTGGCCGGCGCGATGTGGTCCTCGCGGGTGGCGAGATTGTAGATCGGGATATTCACCTTGCGCAGGTCGAGCCGCGTGCCGGCGATCTCCATGTCGCCCTTGGTTAGGTTGTTGGCGAGATAGCAGTTGCGCAGATAGTAGGAATGGTTGGCCGCCGGCATGCGGGTGGCGTCCGAATTCCAATACAGGATGTCGAACGGGTAGGGCTTCTTGCCACGCAGATAGTTGTTCACGACATAGGGCCAGATCAGGTCGTTCGAGCGCAACATGTTGAAGGCGATGGCCATGCGTGACGCGTCGAGATAGCCTTGCTCCTTCATCTGCGCTTCAAGCTGCTTGACGCGCTCCTCGTCGACGAACACCAGGAGATCGCCGGCAAAGGTGAAATCGACCTGGGCCGCGAACAGCGTGGCGGAAACGACGCGGTTGCGCCGCTTGGCGGCGAGATAGGCGAGCGTCACGGAAAGCAGCGTGCCGCCTACGCAATAGCCGATGGTGTGCACCTTCTTCTCGCCAGTGACGTCGGCGATCACGTCGAGCGCCTTGAGCGTGCCTTCGCGCATATATTGCTCGAAGCTCTTGTCGGCGAGCTTGGCGTCGGGATTGACCCAGGAGATCACGAACACCGTGAGGCCGTTGTCGACGCACCACTTGATGAAGGATTTCTCCGGCGTCAGATCGAGGATGTAATATTTGTTGATCCAAGGCGGCACGATGAGCAGCGGGATCTTCAGCACTTGCTCGGTGGTCGGCGTGTACTGAATGAGCTGCATCAACTCGTTCTGGAAGATCACCTTGCCGGGCGTTAGCGCGAGATTGCGTCCGACCTGGAACTTCGCGGGATCGGTCTGGCGAATCTGGAGATTGCCGTGGCCGGTCGTAATGTCCTCGGCCAGCATGGCCATGCCGCGCACCAGGTTCTCGGCATTGGAAGCGAGCGTCTCGCGCAGGATTTCCGGATTGGTGAAGATGAAATTCGACGGCGAGATCGCGTTGGCAATCTGCCGTACATAAAATTCGGCCCTTTGGCGGGTGCGCTCGTCGATGCCTTCGGCGTGCGCGACCAGGAATTCCGCCCACTTGGTGGTAAGCAGATAAGCCTGCTTGAGGAAATCGAAGAACTGGTTTTGCGACCATTCGGGATCGGCAAAACGCTTGTCCTTGGGATCGGGTGCGATCACCGGCTCGGCCGCTTCGCCGCTGAGCCGGCGGGAGGCGCTTGCCCAGAGATCGAGGTAGCTGCGGCCGAGCATGGTCTGCAGCGCGGTTGAACGGGCAGGATCGGCGAGCCAGTATTCGGCAACCTGGCCGATGGTCTTGACCGTGTCGGCGACCGCCTCGGTGGTCTGGTCCCTGATCTTGCCTTCCTCGCGTGGCTTCAGATAGGCGGCGAGCGCTTTGCCGCCTTCCTCGACCATGCGGGCGACATTGCGCGACAGTGCCTCAATATCGACGGCGCCGGCCTCGGCCGGTTTCTGGACCGCGGGGGCCGGTTCCACCGGTTTGACGGCAGGCATGCCAGCCGCTGCCGCTTTGGTTGGCTCGTCCATCAGTCTGCCGCTCGCGTCCCCCTGGTCGGCGCTCGTCGACACTTGGCGCGGACCGCGTCCGCCGACAAAGTGTCCCACGACCGGCCGTACAGCCAAGCGTCCACGCTGTGGCCATATTAGCCGGTTATCGAGCTTATGCTATAATTCGTTGAGTCTGCTTTAATTTCCCGTTCCGGCCCGGATACGAGTAGAAACACGGTGCGCGTCCTCGAACG
>JAKAMD010000234.1 GCA_021823875.1 Pseudomonadota bacterium
TGAAGGTCGACGGGTCTTCCGGATTGAAGGTCTTGCCTTCGATCGGGTAGCGCAAGTGCCAGAGGTGACCCTTGGTCTCGACCTGCACCACTTCCAGGTCGGAAATGGCGGTGAGCAGCTTGGGGTCCCAGTTGACCAGCCGCTTGTCCTTGTAGATGAGCCCCGCCCGATAAAGCTCCACAAAAACTTTAAGAACCGCCTTGGACAGCCCCTCGTCCATGGTGAATCGCTCGCGCGACCAGTCGCAGGAGGCGCCCAGGCGCTTGAGCTGGTTGACGATGGTGCCGCCCGATTCGGCCTTCCATTCCCACACGCGCTTAAGGAAGGCTTCGCGGCCCATGTCGCGGCGGCCGGGTTCCTTGCGCTCCGCCAACTGCCTTTCGACCACCATCTGCGTCGCGATGCCGGCATGGTCGGTGCCCGGCTGCCAGAGCACGTCCTTGCCGCGCATGCGCTCGAAGCGGCAGAGGATGTCCTGCAGCGTGTTGTTGAGCGCGTGGCCCATATGCAGCGAGCCGGTCACGTTGGGCGGCGGGATGACGATGGAATAGGGCGCGGCGCCGGCGCGCTCGGGCCGGCCGGCGCGGAAGGCGCCCGCCTCTTCCCAGGCCCGGTAGATGCGGCCTTCGACTTCGGAGGGCTGATAGGTCTTGTCGATCATTGTCGTTTGCTTGTCTGTGGTTGCGGGGTAGAAAGCCCGCCATCCCTCCGGAGTCAACGTGTCCGCCACCCCCCTCGCATCCAGGTCCGCCGACCGCGCCCTCACCCGCGCCATCCTGCTGATGTCGCTGACCGCCTTCGCGAGCGGCGCCAGCCTGCGGGTGTCCGACCCCCTGTTGCCGCAGGTAGCGGCCGATTTTCACACCAGCCTGGGCGCGGCCTCCTCCATCGTGACCGCCTATGCGGTGCCTTATGGCCTGACCCAGGCTTTCGGCGGCGTGATCGGCGACCGGCTCGGCAAGTGCCAGGCGGTGGCGCTCGCCTGTGCGCTCTCCTGCGTGCTGGTGCTGTTGTGCGCGGCGGCGCAGACGCTGCCGCAGCTCGCGCTCGCCCGCTTCATCAGCGCGCCCGGCGCCGCCATCATCGTGCCGCTCGGCATGGCCTATGTCGGCGACGTGGTGCCCTATGAGCGGCGCCAGCCGGTGCTGGCACGTTTTCTCGTCGGACAGATGCTCGGCATGATCTCCGGCCAGATCGCCGGCGGCATCATTGGCGATCATTTCGGCTGGCGCACGGTGTTCGTCGTGCTCGCCGGCGTCTTCGCCTTCGCCGCGCTCGCGCTCGCCAGCCAGTTCCGCGGCAATCCCTGGGTGAAGCCGGTGCCCCATGCCGGCGGCGTGCGCCCTCGCCTGCTGGCGAGCTACCGCACCATGCTGTCGACGCCCTGGCCGCGCTTCGTGCTGATCGCGGTGTTCCTCGACGGCGCCGTCTTCTTCGGCGGCTTCACTTACGTCGCGGCCAGTTTGCGCGCCCGCTTCGACCTGTCGTTCTCGACCATCGGTCTCATTATCGCGGCCTCCAGCATCGGCAGCATGATCTACGCGGGCACGGTCCACCGGCTGGTGCGCGCCATCGGCGAACACGGATTGGCGATTGGCGGTGGCCTTGTGGGGATGCTTGGCTTTCTGTTGCTGGCCGGCGTGCCGCATTGGCAGACGGCGCCGTTGGCCTGCCTGTTGCTCGGCTTCGGCTATTACATGGTGCACAACACGCTACAGACCAACGCCACGCAGATGCTGCCGGAAGCGCGCGCCATGGCCTTGGCGGGCTTCTCTTCCGGCCTGTTCCTCGGCCAGAGCGCCGGCGTCGCGCTCGCCGCGCTGATCGTCGATCACGCCGGCACGGTGCCGGTGTTCGCATTGATGGGCGTGTTGTGGCCAGTGCTCGGCCTGTGGGTCTGGATGAATATCAAGGCGCGCGGTTAGAGCGTTTTCCGTTTGCGTCCGGGGCAAACGCCATTCATTCCCGCGCAAGCGGGAACGAACGGACAATTTCTTTCAACCGGAATCCGCGCCAGCGGGTGAGCGCTGTTTATCAGCGCCCGCGCGAGACCCGCTCGATCTCCGACCGCACGATGCGCTCGACCATGCCCGGCAGATTGTCGTCGAGCCAGCCCTTGAGCATCGGCCGCAGCATTTCCTTCACCAGGTCCTCGAGCGTGCGCGCGTTGTTGCCGAGCACGGTATGCGCCAGCGAATTGAACGCGCGGTCGACCGCGGCAGCCGTCGAGGCCGAGATCAGCGCGGGATCGGGCGTGGCGGGCGGCGCGTATTGGCGCGGCGGCTCTTCTATCATGCGCAGCACCGGCTCCGGCGGCGGCGGAACCGGTTCCGGCGCCCGGTCGGTGAAGACCACGTCGGCCGCGGCATCGATGGTTCGGAAGCTCGGCACCGGGCTGGGCGCTGGCGGAGCCGCCATGGCCTCGGTCAGATCGAGCACTTCGGGCGCCGGCGGCTCCGGTGGAAGTTCCTCGGCTACCGCCGCGACATTGAAATCCGCCAACATGGCATCGACCTCTTCCTGGCTGTTGCCAGCCGGTGGCGGCGGTGCGGGCGGGGCTGGCGGCGGGGGCGGCTCGACAACCGCAGCCGGCGGCGGCGGAGGTGGTGGCGCCACCGCGACCGCCGGCTTGGGCGGCGCCGGTTTCGGCGGCGCAGGCTTATTGGCGTCGTCGTCGGCGATGATGCGTCGGATGGAGGCCAGAATTTCCTCCATGGAGGGCTCTTGGGCCTTCGCCGGTTGGCTCATAGCGTTATTCCCGACCGCAGCGTTCTTGACGTAGCGCACGGTGAACGCACCACCGTTCAGCGGAGATGCGAATCGTCGCTTCTACTGTTTATACGCCAGAGCGGTAGGACTGTGGCAGGCGGAAAACCGCGACAGGACAATTGCCTGTGGACACAAATGCCTGTGGGCACAAACCGCGGCTGAGCACAAGGCCCGGCGCGCGCGGAACGCTCAGCGGCCGTCCGGGGTGCGCACACCGGCCCAGCTATCGCGCACCTGCTGGTAATGCACCGTCGGATTATAGGGCGCCACGTGCAGGCCGAGCACTTGCGGCGACAGCCGGCCGACCGCCGCCAGCAGCGTATAGGAGGCGACCACGCGATCGTGCTGGGCGGTCACCACCGCCACCCGCGCGTTCACCAGCGTCTGCTGTGCATTGAGCACGTCGAGCGTTGTGCGCTGGCCGACGCGAGCCTCCTCGCGCACGCCGTTGAGCGCGATCTCAGCTGCCTGCACCTGGGCATTGGTCGCCTCGATATTGGCTTTGGCCGCATCGAGCTGGCCCCAGGACTTCACCACGTTCTGCCGCACCGAATCGCGCGCGGTGTCGAGATCGAGCCGCCGCTGGCCGAGCGTCTCCTTGGCCTGGCGGATGAGGGAGTATTCCGAGCCGCCCTGGTAGATCGGCACGCTGAGGGTACCGAGCACCGAGGCGCTGTAGCTTTCCATCACGCTCAGGCTTTGCGTGCTCAGCCAGTTCTTGGTGTAATTGCCCTGCACCGAAACGGTCGGATAGAGCGCACCTTCCGCCACCTTCACCGCGTCGAGTGCCGCATCGACATTGTACTGTGCGGAGGTCACCGCAGGATTGATCGCGATCCCTGTCGAGATGGCAGTCGGCAGCGTATGCGGCGAGAAGCGGTCGACCGGCATGCCCGGGGCAAGCTTGCCCGGATTGCTGCCGATCACCTGACGATAGGTGGCGACCGAGGCCGTGTAATTGGCTTGCGCCGTCAGGACCGAGGAGCGCCCGGCAGCCAGACTCGATTCGGCCTGCGCCACGTCGGTGCGCGTGACCTCGCCGACATTGAAGCGGTCGGTGGTCTGGCGCAGCTGCTCGCGCAGCACTTCCACGTTGCGGCGCTGCAGATCGAGGATCGCGCTGTCACGCAGCAGGTTCATATAGGCAGTCGCTGCGTTGAGCAGCACGGTCTGTTCGGCGTTGAACAGGCCCGCGCGCGCAGCCAGCACTTGCGCTTCCGCCTGCCGCGTCTTGTTGGCGGTCTGGAAACCGTTGAACAGGGTCTGCGAGGCGGTGACGCCGGCCGAGAACGGCGAATTATAGCCGCTCATCGTGTTATAGATCGCCGAGTCAGGCCCCGTGGGCGTCTTGCTGGTCGTGGAACTCGACACTTCGCCTCCCGTGGCGGTGATCGAGACTCTCGGCCGGTAGCCGGAAAGCGCCTGCGGCACGGATTCGTCGGTGACGCGCACCGCTGCGCGCTGGGCGTTGAGCGAGGGATTGTTGCGATAGGCTTGAACGAGCGCCGATTCCAGCGTGTCGGCACGCGCAGCCGGCGCAACGAGGATGACCCCGAGCGCAACGGCACTCGCCCACGACTGAAGACCGACTCGCGTCATTCTGTGCGCAACCCCTTATGCCACCGTCGTTATCTCAACGACCGCCGAACCATGACAGCCTGCTGGAAACCATAGGCGCCCCTGTTGGCGCTTAAAAGCCCCGGCGGAACAATGATGTGCAAAATGACACCCGGCTGGGGATTCCGCGCCACGCTTTATGCCGTCTTGGTCAGAAAGCGAACTCCAGCGGCTTTTCGAAGCCCGGGAGGACGCCGGCGGCGGCATCGAAGACCGCCCGCGTTCCGATATCCTCGCCGCTGCGACGATAGACCGTAGCCTTGGCTCCGGGACCTGCGCCTTCAACACAGACCAGCCGGCCGCCAACCGCAAGCTGCTGAAGCAGCGCGGGCGGCACGACTTCGGCGGCTCCCTCCAGCAGAATCACATCGTACGGGGCGCCGGACGGCCAGCCCGCAGCCAGCGGCCCGGTCACCACACTGACCTTAGCGTCGCCGGCAAGCGCCGTCTTCGCGGTCTGGGCGAGCCCCTGATCTTGCTCGAGCGCCACCACCTGGGCTGCGATTCGGGCGAGCACGGCCGCGCCGTAGCCGGTGGCGCAGCCGATATCGAGCACCTTGTCGGTGTTGGTGACTTCCGCGGCCTGGATCATTTTGGCCAGCACCATCGGCTTGAGCAGGTTGCGGCCGGCGACTCCGGTCGGAGGAGCCATGTCGAGATAGGCGATGCCGGCAAAGGCGGGCGGCAGAAAGCGCTCGCGCGGCTCCTCATCCATCGCAGTGAGGATGCGGAGATCCGTGACATCGGTGGTGCGGAGCTGTCCATCCACCATATGGCGGCGGGCGGCGGCGAAGTCGGTCATCACGAGCCTCGCGGAGTTTGACAATGCGCGGCTTTTTCTGCGGCAAGCTCGATCAAAAGGCAAGTCAGCCAAGCGCCGTTGTGGAGCAGCCCAGGCTCCTATATAGGCATGGGTCGGAATGCGCTCCCCTTCGGGGAAGCGGATCCCTCAAGGCCACGTGGCGGAGTGGTTACGCACCGGTCTGCAAAACCGGGTACACCAGTTCAATTCTGGTCGTGGCCTCCACCCCCCTGCCCCTACGGCACTTCGTTCGGCATGCCAGCGTTGCGGCGCGGGGCATGTCCACTGAAATTGCAGTGAAGGCGGATCTACCCTTCTCGCTTTGCAAAGCGAGACAGCTTTGTTATAGGCCCGGTGCCGTAGCGCCGGCATGTTCCCCGGTAGCTCAGTGGTAGAGCAACCGGCTGTTAACCGGTTGGTCGCTGGTTCGAATCCGGCCCGGGGAGCCATTAGCCTGTTCTCTTTTGTTCACAGGCGTCCATTGCAATCCAAAAGCGCTTGATATTTCTTAGTGTTAGCTGGCCGCTTTGTCCGGGATGGTCCACCGCCGTCCAGGGGCAGCCAGAGATTTTGTTGG
>JAKAMD010000235.1 GCA_021823875.1 Pseudomonadota bacterium
ATCATCGGCTGGGTAATGAGGCAGATGCCTTGCTCGGTGCGGCGGAAACACCTGGCATCAAGTTCGGGATCTTCCCCCACGACCAGCCCTTCGGGAATACGGACGCCGCGATCGACGATGACATTTTTCAATCGTGCACGCCGACCGATTGAGACATAAGGCATGACCACGGCGTTTTCAACGTGGGCATAAGAGTGTGCACGCACACCTGTGAACAGCAGCGAGCGGCGTATGGAAGCACCTGAAATAATGCAGCCGCCTGAGATCAGGGAAGTAACAGCCTCGCCGCGCCGGCCGTCATGGTCATGAACGAATTTTGCCGGAGGCGTGATTTCGGAATACGTCCAGATCGGCCATGCGCGATCGTAAAGATCGAGTTGCGGCACGATATCGGTAAGGTCGATATTGGCCGACCAATAGGCGTCTAGCGTTCCTACGTCGCGCCAATAACTGCGCGTCTCGTTGCGCGAGCGCACGCAAGACTGATTGAAATGATGCGCCACCGCGCGCGCGTTCTTGACAAGATAGGGGACGATGTCGCGGCCGAAGTCGTGGGTCGAATTCGGATCGTCGGCGTCACGCCGAAGTTGATCGAACAGGAATTTTGATTCGAACACATAGATACCCATGCTGGCGAGCGACATGTCGGGATTGCCGGGCATGCCGGGCGGATCCGCGGGCTTCTCGAGAAACGATTGAATGACGTTGTTCTCGTCGACATGCATGACACCAAAGCCGCTCGCTTCTGCGCGCGGTACTTCCAGGCATCCGACCGTCACGTCAGCGCCCTGCTGGACATGCTGACTGAGCATGAGCTCGTAATCCATCTTGTAGATATGATCGCCGGCCAGCAGCACGATGTATTTAGTGTCGTGGCTCTCGACGATGTCGATGTTCTGGTAAACCGCATCCGCGGTCCCAAGGTACCATTTCTCCTCGGAGATACGTTGGCTGGCCGGCAGGATGTCGAAGCTTTCATTGCGCTCCGGGCGGAAGAAGTTCCAGCCCATTTGCAGATGACGGATCAGACTGTGCGCCTTGTATTGGGTCGCGATGGCGATACGGCGGATGCCGGAATTGACGGCGTTGGATAATGCGAAGTCGATGATGCGCGTCTTGCCGCCGAAATAGACGGCCGGCTTGGCACGCCGGCTGGTCAATTCCATGAGGCGGCTACCCCGTCCGCCGGCCAGCACAAAGGCAAGAGCGTTACGTGCCAGTGGTTCGTTTCCGAGGGTGCGCATGAAATCTGTCCCTGCCCGTCAAGGCTTGATTCGTACCGCGGATGGCTTGTGTCTAGCTTAATGTTGATCAAATTTTTAAAGATACGGCGACAAGGAACGATGCGTCATTTCCCCTCACGCCGGCATACCGCGGCGAGGCAGCCGTTGGACGGCCCCGGTCTGCGACGTGACCAAGTTGGCGGCCTTTGCGGCCGGCTAAATTGTAGGGATCCTGACGGGAACCCATGCCGTATAAATGGGCACGCGTCTGTCGCACTGGCCGAGCGCCCGCCGGAAACCGTCTATAATGCCGGTTTCGATCTAAGGGGCAGTCGACAGCGCAATGGCAAATTATCCTCTTTCAACCGTCGGCGTGATCGGCCTGGGCAAGATGGGAAATCCCATCGCCCGCCATCTGGCCGGCAAGGGTTTCAAGGTCACCGGTTACGACATCAGCGCCGACGCGATGAAAGCGGCCCAGGCGCATGGCGTCAAAACGGCCCCCTTGCCGGCCGCCGTGGCGGCAGTGAGCGATCTTGTAATCGTACTCACCGCCTTTGAAACAGAGGTCGAACAGGTCCTGTTTGGCGCCGACGGCGTGGTCGCCGCCTGCAAACCCGGCACCGTTGTTGCCGTGGCGGCCACCATCTCCCCCACCGGCATGCGCGATTTCGCGCAGCGGCTGGAACGGGCTGGCATGATCCCGCTCGACATACCGCTCTGCCGCGGCGAGCCGGCAGCCGAAGCCGGCAAGCTCCTGATCGTCGGCGGCGGCGACCGGGAGGCCTTCGAGCGCTGCCGGTCGGCCTTCGCCACCTTCGCCGACTGCATCCATCATCTGGGTGAGGTCGGCGCCGGCCAGGTCGGCAAGATGGTCAACAACCTGATCCTGTGGGCTTGCATCTCGGCCAATTACGAGGGCCTTAAGCTGGGCGAGCGGCTGGGCGTGGCGCGCGAGCCGATGCGCGCCATGCTGCTCGATTCGAGCGGGCAAAACTGGCCGCTAGCGAGCGGCGCCGGCGACCGGCCCATGCCCTGGGCCGAGAAGGACATGATGATCGTGCTAGCCGAGGCCGACACCGCGCACATGTCGTTACCGCTGTGCGGTGTTATCAAGGAAGTGATCAAGGGCATCAAGGTCGAGCGTGGTGAGGCCTAGCCTCAACCTTTCAGCAGCCAAGTGAAGGTCAGGCGCAAATCGCGCGGCAGCCTGCCATGCGGCGGTGTCACGCCGCCGATTCACATCAGCAGCATGGCGATCTCGGCGTCCCACGGATAGCCACTGTCCCGCTCGAGCGGCAACGTGTCGAAATAGATGCGCCCCTTGGCCTGCTCCTTGATGCGCGGCGCGAGATAAACCGAAGCCTCTGGAAACGTCGCCTTCCATTCCGGAATCCACCAGTAATGGACGCGGTAAGGACCGATGATGAAGCGTACCGGACGCAGCCGGTCGATCTCCGCGCGCAAGCCCGGCGTGAGCGACGTCGGCGGATGCGCTAGTCGACTGGCAGATAGGGCCCGCCGCGCGTGCGGCATGAGCGCTGGCAGGCGCGATCGCAGGCATCCGTAAAGCGCAGGCAGCGGCCCTGATTGTCGGCTTGCAGGCAGGCGGGCAAGTCCCAGGTGCAGGTGGACTGGCAGGCGTTCCAGCAGGCGCCCGACGCCCACACCGATTCCGCCCCCTCGCTGCGCGGGAACGGCAGCATCCGGACCGGGGCCGGCGCTGGCGCCAGCATGCGCTCGGCCGCCATGGTCCCATGGACTGGCATCATAATGCCGCCAAACATCAGCCCTATCAGCACGATCGCGCGTTTCATGGGGATGCTCCTTCCCGCTCTTGAATGGTAGCGCCACAACCGCCCGCCGCCAATGGCACTGGCGACAGCGGCTGATCCCGGAACTTTCACCGTGTTGCGGCGATTGCTATTGTGACAAAGATGACGGCTTCAGGGGGGCGCACCAGCGCGGGTCGCACGCGAGGGAGCAGCCGATGAGCGTCACACAAACTCAAACGACTCAGAACCAGCCCGCCCAACAGTTCGGCACCGCCGGCATCAAGCCGATGGGCCGGCCGAGCCTGACCACGCGTTTGTTCATGCGCGTGGTCGCTTGGGTTGAGCGGCTCAATCTGCGTTACAGCACCGTCGGCAATCCGCCGATCTACGACAAGGCGGTCTTTCCCTGGGCCAAAGAAATCGAGAAGGAATGGCCTGCGATCCGCTCCGAGCTCGATTCCGTGCTCACGCGCCAGGAAGACCTGCCCGGCTTCCACGAAATCTCCTCCGATGTCGCCACCATCAGCCAGGACCGCGGCTGGAAGAGCTTCTTGCTGTGCGGCTACGGCTTCCGTTCCGAGGCCAACATTGCGCGCTGCCCGGAGACCTGGCGCGTCTGCCAGAAGATCCCCGGGCTGCTCACCGTGATGTTCTCGATCTTCGAGCCGGGCAAGCATCTGCCGCCGCATCGTGGCCCCTATAACGGCGTGCTGCGACTGCATCTCGGCCTGATCGTGCCCGAGCCGCGCGACCAGTTGGGCATTCGGGTGGAAAACGAGATTTACCGCTGGCGCGAGGGCGAGGCGGTCATCTTCGACGACGCCTACGAGCACGAGGCCTGGAATTACACCCCACATACCCGCGTGGTGCTGTTCGTCGACTTCTTGAAGCCGACCCGCTTTCCCGCCCGCTTTTTCAATTGGCTGCTCTTAAACCTGGCCGTCTTCACGCCCTTCATCCGCGAGGGCATGGACAACCAGAAAGCCTGGGAGAAGAAGTTCTACGCCGAGGCCGAGGCGCTGCGAAATCGCTGAACATTCCGCGATCATAAAACGGCGGCTGCGCCAGGCGCAGCCGCCTTAACTTTTGCGGCACGCTCGGATGCCGCACCGCATTTCCGTCTCTATCTGCCCGGTATCCGCGGCCTGAGCAACAGCTTGCCAGAAATTAGGTTCGGCACTTCATACGGCGTACCAACGGCCAATACGTGGCTCAACGCGATCAGCCGATTGGTTAGTTTCGGCGGTGGCGGGGATTGGAACGAATAAGACCCCGGATTGTGGCAAAGGAAGCAATTTAGCACCTGGCCGATCGGCTTGTTTTTGGCATTCTGCACGAAGGTTTCGGCGGTCGCATTGGCCAGATTGACCGAGCCGACGGCGTTGGTCTGGTTGCTGTTCAGGTTATAGCTGTTCGGTAGCATCCACACTGTGCCGATCAGATTGTAGCTGGCAAAAGTCGATTGCGGCGACTTCAGGCCGGCGAGGTACGACTGCGACTGGCTGTTGAGCGCAAAAATATTGCCCACGCCATGCGGCTGGTTCTCGCCGCCGGTCTGATTTTCGAGCACGACATTGGTCACGGGCGTCAGCTTCTGGGTCGCGGCGTTAAGTCTAAGAGTCGGAGGAGCGGCTGCACTGTTCACTTGCGAGAAAGGCGTGTTGGCTTTGTAGAGCGTGTAGCTCTTCGGATCCTTGCGAGCCGGCGACGGCGTAAACGTATTGTCCGCCGTCTGCGGGGAATTCAGTTTGTGCTCGAACGTGCCCCACAGGAACTCCGGGTGATTGACGGTGTGGCCGACCACATGCAGGCCGATCAGTGCGACCGTCACCATTACGAACTTGCCGGGCACCGGTTGGATGGTGACCAGCCCAGGCGTAACCTTGGTTTCGAGCACCGGCACCTGCGCCTGCGTCGTATAAGCGCCGGCCGGCGGCTTCTGACCGGGATCGAGCCGTAGCCAAGTGGCTTTGAACACGGCGGCGCCCACCGGGAAGCTCGAGCCGGCCGGTTGGCTTTGATAGCCTCCGGTCGCGATCAAGTTTTTGCGCGCCGTATCGAAATACGACCGGTTCATGTGGACCGACGCATAGACCGGGTAGCCGTTCTGCCCGACCAGCATGTTGCCGTCGGCTTCCACGATGGCACCGGCGCCCTCGGTAAATCCGGCTTGCCCGTGAAATGCCTCGGAACGGGCGGCGAGCGTTAGCGGGCGCAGCCGCGACTCGCCGGCGTTCTCACTCGTATTCAGAAGATCAGCCGGCGTCGCGAGCGTCATGAATCGGGGCACGGTGGTGCCCGAAGCCGGGTCCTTGACCAGCGCGGTGGCCCAGACAAAGGCCTCCCAAGACCATTCGTGGAAATTGCAATCCGGGGTCGGCAGCTTTGCCGTATCGGTGGTGGGAAACGCAGCGTTCGGCTGGAGGAAGCGGCCGAGCCCCTCCGCCCAGCCGAGCGGTGGACAGCCTTTGGCGGGCGGTGGCGGGGCCGCATGGGCTGCGAGGACGCAGGAAAAACTGACGGCTGCAATGGTCAGCGTGACGATCAACGCGTGTCGCTGTCTTGCTTTCATGGCACTTTGCCTTTCGGGTGACGGACAAACCACGGGTGTCTTCACGGCGGGGGCGGACGGAATCCGACCGCCTTCGCCGTCAAGGCGACTGCACGAACCGAGCAAAACGAGTTAAATCCTGGGGCCGACGGCGTGGTCTTCCACGCAGTCTATGGCGTCCGGAAGCCAA
>JAKAMD010000236.1 GCA_021823875.1 Pseudomonadota bacterium
AATCGTCAGCTACTGGTCGGCGATGACGGCGGCAACGGCCGCGGCGACCGGCGCGGGCTCGTTCATGGTGCTGCGCTTCCTGTTCGGCATCGGCGAGGCAGGTGCTTTTCCGGGTGCCACGCGCGCCATGCAGCTCTGGTATCCGAAGAGCGAGCGCGGCTTCGTGCAGGGCATCACCCACAGTGCGAGCCGGCTGGGCGCGGCCCTCGCGCCACCTTTCGTCGTGCTGGTCATGACAACGCTCGGGTGGCGCTCGGTGTTCTATATCTGCGGCGTGATTGGCGTCGTGTGGGCGGTGGTGTGGTTCTTCTTCTACCGTGATCTGCCGGAAGATCATTCGCTGGTGAACGAGGACGAGCTCAAACATATTCGCGGCACCGACGCGGAGGGCCAGGTTAACCAACCGAAGATCGTCAAGAGGCCCACAGTTCCGTGGTCGACGCTGCTGCGTTCTCGCAATATGTGGGCGATCATGTGCGCCTACTTCACCTATGTCTATTGCCTGTGGATCTTCCTGAGCTGGCTGCCGTCCTATCTGGTGGAGTTCCGTCACTTCACGCTGTTGAAGGTCGGTCTGCTCGGCTCGCTGCCGCTTTGGGCCGGCGTCATCGGCGACACGGTCGGGGGCCTCGCCACCGATTGGCTGCTGAAGAAGACCGGCAATATGCGACTTGCACGCCGTGTCGTGGCCATCGTTGGCATGCTGGGTTGCGCGGCGTTCATCGTTCCGGCGGCTTTGGCTGAACAGGCCTATACGGCCCTGTTCTGTCTGACCGGCGCCATGTTCTTCCTCGAATGCACGATCGGTCCGTCCTGGGCAGTGCCCATGGATATGGGCGGTGAGTATTCAGGCACGGTCTCCGGCATGATGAATATGGCCGGCAATATCGGCGGTGCGTTGTCGCCGATCGTGTTCGGCGTGCTGGTCCAGTTCGGCTCTTGGCAGGCCCCGTTCATCGTCGCCGCCAGTCTGCTGGTTATCGGATCCGCGGTGTGGGCGTTCTGGCTCGATCCCGAGCAGTCGGTCGTCCAGAAGAAAGAGGTCGCGGCCGGCGTGGCTGTCGCCGCCGAGTGACCGCTGCAGCATCGGCCGGGACGCGCCGTGCGTCTCGGTCGGTGCTGCACTTCTAAAGAAAATGGTTTGCTGCCTGCGGTGGAGTTGCTGTCCAACATCGGACCGGACAGGACCGCAGGCAGCGATATTTATTGCAGGCGGTAAGAGGTCCCCGCGACACCGGTAGCCGCGCACAGCAAACTGTGCTTGCTCAATGTCGGCATAGGTAATCGTCGCTTACGGTTTGTCGATCGGCGGATGCCCTCGGCCGCAAAAGCGTTCCGGGTCCTCGTTCGCGGCGAGCGCTTTGGCTCTCTGTCAGGAGGGAAGCGAAGCCGGCTGAGCCGTGGCTGACGGCGGGCTATGTCCCGGTGCGGGGACGCGTCACAGCCACAGAATTTTCTTGCGATAATCGAGATCGGTCAGAAGCGCGGAGGCGGGCCCCTCATGGAAGATCGCGCCCCGGTCCAAGGCGAAAACCCGGTCGGCAAGGGACAACACCAGATCGAGGTTATGCTCGACGATCAGGATCGAAGCATGCCCGCGAAGCCGGTCGAATACCTTGAACAGATCCATGACAATGTTGGGCGCCAGTCCCTCGAACGGCTCGTCGAGCAGCAGCAGTTTGACGTTGCCGGACAGCGCACGCGCGACTGCCAGCATCTGTTGCTCGCCGCCCGATAGGTAGTCGGCCGCGACACTGGCGCGTTCCGCTAGCCGCGGGAAGAATTCGAAAATCTGCTCTTGGCTCCAGACAATGGCGTCCTTGCCATCGGTTGCCCGCGCCAGGCGACCGAGGGCGAGATTTTCCGACACCGTCATGCCGGCAAATAGTTGGCGCCCCTGCGGCACGTAACCCATGCCCAAACGCGCGATATCGGGTGCCGGCATGCCGGCGATATTTTGACCTTCGTATTCGATGGTGCCGGACGCCGGGGTCACTAGTCCGGTCAGGGTCTTCAGCAGCGTCGTTTTGCCGGCGCCATTGCGTCCGACCAGCGCAACGATTTCGCCTTCGCGGACGTCGATCGTTGCATCGTTGAGGATATGGCTCTTGCCGTAGAACGAATTGACCTTCTCGAAGCGCAAGACCTGTTTGGCTTTGACGGCGCTGTCCGCGTGCCCGCTATGCACCACCGCAGTTTCGCCGGTGCCGGTGTAGATTTCCTGCACGCGCTGGTCGTTGCGAACCTCGGCAGGCGTGCCTGTCATCAGGACTTCGCCCTGGTTCATCACCGTGACGCGATGCGAAATATCGAGCACACGGTCGATGTCGTGCTCGACGAGCAACACGGGGATCTTGGCGGCGATATTGGTCACCAGGTTCGAAACGCGTTCACGCTCGGCGGCGGCGAGGCCGGCGAGCGGTTCGTCCAGCAGCAGCACTTGCGGCTTGCTGCCGAGCGCGATCCCCAAGTCGACCAGGCGCTGTCCGCCATAGGACATTTCGCCGGCTTCCATGCCCTCGATGCCTTCCAGCCCGAGGTAGCGGATCAGTTCGGCGGTCTCCGCATGCACATCGGCGTAGCTGTCGATGTCGCGCCAGAAATTGAAGCGTCCGGTATGTTGCGCTTGCAGCGACAGACGCAGGTTCTCGTAGATCGACAGGCCGCGGAACAGATTCGTGATCTGAAATGAACGCGCCAGTCCTTTGTTGCAGATCTGGAACGGCGGCAGCCCCTGGATCTCGCCGTCGTAGAGTCGCACCGTGCCCGTGTTCGGCACGTACATGCCCGAGATCAAATTGAACATCGTGGTCTTGCCGGCGCCATTCGGGCCGATCAAGGCGTGAATTTGTCCGGCCTCCACCGCGAGGCTGGCCTCGACCACCGCGCGGATGCCCGCGAAATGCTTCGAGATGCTGTCCGCGCTCAGCACCGTGCCCTGCTTGCCTTGCGGGCGCAGGAAGCTTGGCAGCGCGAGACCGTCGTAGATCCTGCGCTTGCTCATCGCCGCGGCTTCTTCCGGTGCCGGGCGCCAGCGCTTCAATATTTGCGCCCATATTCCGACCAGGCCGCTCGGCGAGAAAATGACGAAGCCGACAAACATCAATCCGAACCACAGTAGCCAGTTGGATGTCCAGATTGAAAAGAGTTCGCGGAATAGAACGAAGAATAACGCGCCGAAGGCCGGCCCCAGCAAATTGTGCATGCCGCCGATGACGACCATGGCCAGCAATTCACCGGAAAACGGTACCGAGACTCCCTCTGCGGAGACGAGATAGATCTGGAAGCCGAGTAGTGCGCCGGCCAATCCCGTCACTACTGCCGACAATACGAATACGGCGAGCTTGTAGCGTTCGACCGGGTAGCCTTGGAACGTGGCCCGCAACTGGTTCTCGCGGATGGCCACGACGACATGACCAAACGGCGAACGCAGCACGCGCATCAGAACATAGACAACCACGAGTCCGACGAGCGCGACCACAGTGTAATAGGCGGTCGAATTGTCGAGGGTAATCGGCCCGATGTGGCCTCGCTGCAGGCCGCTCAAGCCGTCCTCGCCGCCGGTCACCTCGCTCCAGCGGAAGGCGATCGTATAGCTCAGTGCGGACAGGGCGAGCGTCAGCAGGGAAAAATAGACGCCGCGTCGCCGTAGGATGAGGAATCCGACGAAGGTGGACGCCGCCGCGACGAACACCATAGAGAGGAGGATCGGCAGCGCGATTTCGTTGGGAAACCAGTTCTTCTGGAGAAGCGCAGCGGCATAGGCGCCGATGCCGAACCAGGCGCCATGGCCGAACGACACCAAGCCTGAATAGCCGACGCACAGGTTCAATCCCATGGCGGCGATCGCCAGGATGACGATAGTGGAAGCGGTATCCGTCGTCAGGCCGAATGCGTGGGTGACCCACGGCAAGATGATGAGTGCAACCGCCGTAATCCACAGCGGCTGTAATCTTGAAGCCATACCGAGGGTCTTCATTCGAACTTCTCAATGCGCTCGCCGAGCAGGCCACGCGGTCGGAACAGGAGCACCAGGAACATCAGCACGTACATTGACGCTTCGCCGGCCGCCGGAATGAAGTTGATGGTGATGCCGCGCACTACGCCGACCAGCAGCGCGGCGATCACGACGCCCCAGAAACTGCCGAGCCCGCCGATCACAACCACCACGAAGGCGACGGTGATGACGTCGGCGCCCATCGCGGGCTGTACGATGGTGATCGGCGCGAACAAGGCGCCCGCCAGCGCCGCGATGCCGACACCGAGCACGACGATCGCGGTCATATAGGGCTGCAATCGGATGCCAAGCGCGGCCACCATATCCGGCTTTTGGATGCCGGCGCGGATCACGCGGCCGAACGAGGCCTTGTTCAGCAATAACCAAATACTGGCCAGCACAACGACCACGACGGCAAGCAGGAAGAGCCGGTAACGCGAAAACAGGAAGTCGCCGAGGATGACCGCGCCTTTCATGCTTGACGGCAACGAAACGGGGATAGGCGAGGCACCCCAGATGATGCGGATCAACTGCTCGACGACCATGGCCAGGCCGAAGGTGACGAGCAGGCTGAGGATCGGGTCGGCCGCGTAGAAGCGGCGCAGCAGGAAGCGCTCGAACAGGATGCCGAGGAGGCCAACGGCCACCGGCGAAATCACGACCGCCGGTCCAAAACCGAGGAATTTCGCGAATTCGATCGAGGCATAGGCGCCAAGGGCAAAGAATGCGCCATGCGCCAGATTGATGATGCCGCCAACGCTGAAGATCAGCGACAAGCCCAGGGCAATCAGCAGGTAGTAGCCTCCGAGCACAAGGCCATTCACCACCTGTTCCAGTAAGAACACGACCCCCGCTCCCCGGTCTCTTGGTCTCGAAAGTGTCGACGCCCTGAGGCGTCTTGCCGGCGGAAGGTCATGGACGCGGGCGCCGGCCCGCCCGCGTCCATTCATCCACTTAAAGTGTGCAGGGGTTCTGCTCTTTGGTGGGATAGATGATCTCGAGCGATTCATTCGCCGCCGGCACCGCGGCGCCGAGCTGCATGAGGTCCCACTTGTCCTTCATCTCGCCCTTCGCCTTCGGCCAGAACGGATAGGCCTCTTGCACCAGCTGATGGTCCCAAGACCGAAAATAGGCCTTGCGCGCCTTCAGAATATCGAACTGGGCGCCTTTCTCGAAATAGGCGATCAGCTTTTCGCTGTCGGTCGACTTGGTTTCAGTCATCGCCTGCGCCAACAGCTTGAGCGCGATGTATTCGATCCAGGCGTGGTTCTCCGGCGGCTTGCCGTATTTCTTGGTGAAGGCGGCGACGAAAGCCTTGGACGCTGGCACGTCGAGCGTGTGGTACCAGACTGTCGGCCAGGTGCCGGTGAGATTGCCTTGGCCGGCGGCCCAGGCATCGGCAGTGTTCAGGTTGAAGCCGACGATCTGATAGGGCAGGCCAAATTCGGAATATTGCTTGACCAGGTTGGTGACCTGGTTGCCTGCCAGGTTGCAGCAAACAACGTCCGGCTTGGCCTGACGAATCTTGAGCAGATAGGGGCTGAAGTCGGTGACGTCGGTGGCGATCAGTTCGTCGCCGATCAGCTTGGCGTCATGGGCATTGAAGAATGCCTTGGCCGCGCGCAAGAGATCGTGCCCGAAGACGTAGTCGGCGGTGAGCGTGAAGAACTTCTTGCCCTTGACCTTGTGATCGCGCATCAGCGGCTGGCCGACCGCGTTCACCATCACGGT
>JAKAMD010000237.1 GCA_021823875.1 Pseudomonadota bacterium
AACACTTGAGATTGGGGGACATGCCATGACCATTCGGAAGACTCTCTTCATCGCGGCCGCGATCACCATGAGCACCTGCGCTTTCGCGGGCGGCGCCTGGGCGCAATACGTTCCTCCGATCATCGTGCAGACGCCGCAGCTGCCACCGCAACAGCTGACGCAACCAAATCAGCTCGGTCTGAAACCCATCACCAACCCCGCGCTGAAGGATCTGCCGTCTGCGCCGACACCCGTTAAGCCGCAGCCAGCGGCGCCGGCAGCAGCAGCACCGCGTTAATCCAAAGCGAAACGGCATCCCTGCCGACGTCTCGCATCATCGCCCTGCGCGTCCGCGCGGGGCGATTCTGTCTTCAGAAAATGATGGAAATCATTCACCGACAAAGCATCACATCAAATCGTTTCTTCATTTTATCTCCGACGAAAATCGCGCGCACGCCCGTCTAAGAAAATGAACGCGCTTCGCTGTGACGACGACCGGGATCGAGTCCCGGCGCCCATGACATGCGCGCGCCAAACGAAGGAGCGATCGATGTCCAGATTGAAACTGTTGGCGGCCATCGCCGTGGCCCTCACCGTGCCGCTGCTTGTCCGAGCTGCTGAACCGCCCGCGGCCGACGCCTACCGCTTGACCGGCCCGCTGACGCACGAGAATCTCGCGATCTATTTTGTGCACGGGAAATCGCGCCCCGGTCCGGTCCCGCTGACCTTGCAGGAAGCGCTGGCGAAGAAGGCCGTCGAGGTGCGCGAAACCGGGCGCGTCAACGAGCTGCAAGTGACCAACACCGGCGACGAAGCCATCTACATTCAATCCGGCGACATCGTCAAAGGCGGCCGCCAGGATCGCGTGCTCTCGGTGAGCCTGCTGCTGCCGCCGCATTCGGGCGCCATCCCGATTCCGTCCTATTGCGTCGAACAGCACCGCTGGTCGGGCCGCCCGGGCGAAAGCGCCGCGACCTTCGACAGCGCGAACGCCATCCTGCCGTCGCGCGCGGCCAAGATGGCGATGCGAGCGCCCAAGCAGAACGAGCACCTCTCGGGCGCGGATTCGGTCTACGCGCGCCAACAAATGATCTGGAACGGCGTCGCCGCCATCCAGGGCCAACTGTCGTCGAGCCTCGGCGCCCAGGTCGCTTCACCCCGCTCGCGCAGCAGCCTGCAGCTTGCGCTGGAGAACAAGCAGCTCGGCGCCAAGCGGGACGAATTCGTCAACAGCCTGCAAAAGGCCGGCGAGAAGGATTCCGACATTGTCGGTTACGTGGTCGCCATCAACGGGCACCTGAACAGCGCGGAGATCTATCCGTCCAATGGGCTGTTCCGGAAGATGTGGCCGGTGCTGCTGCGGGCGAGCGCAAACGAGGCGATCAAGGACACCCATGGTGAAAGGCAGCCGCTGCCAACGACCGCGCATGTCTCGTCATTCCTCGGCGGTGCGCGGGACGCGCACGGCGTCGATCAGGCGGTAAGCGCGACCGCGCGGGTCAATGTGCGGGAGAGCGCGAAGGCCATGATGTTCGAGGCGCGGCCCGCGGCAGCGCCGGCGACGCAATGGATCAACCGCAGCTATCTCGCCCGATAATGCAACGCTGGCGCCTCCGCTCAACGGAGGCGCCCACCCCATCCGACAAAGGAGATAAGTCATGACTGCACGCCTGACCCGAACTCTCGTCCTGTCCGCATGCGTGGGCGCCCTGCTCACCGCCGGCTGGCCCGTGAAGGCCTGGTCTGAGGACGTGGGCGTCGTTAAGCGAAGGCCGACCGTCTGCACCGAACAGTATCTACCGGTGTGCGGGCGCATCGGCCGCGTTATCAAGACTTATCCCAACGCCTGTTATGCGCGTGCTGCCGGCGCCAAAGTGATCGCACAGGGTCCTTGCCAAGCTGACCCGCACGCGCCCGGCCCCTATCGATGAGACAACGGGCGCGCGGAGCCCAAATCCGCGACAAAAAATTCGGCATGTCCGTCTGACATTGCATGGGGGGCCGAAGCCGGCCCGCGAATGACAAGGGGGAAAAGATGTCAAAATCAGGTTTTCGGATGCTGCTCGCGGCAGCGATCTTGTTCGCCGGTGCCGGCAGTGCGCTGGCGAGCGATTACGGTGTGAGCACCAGCAGCGGTACGGCGCGGCAGTGCCGGCAGGTCTGCACCAACACGCCGGATTGCGGCGCCATCACCTATGTCCGGCGCTGCATCAACGGTGAATGCTTCAATTTCCCGCGCCAGCATTGCGTGCCGCGCCGAGTGTGCGAACAGGTGTGCAACTGACGGGCCGAACCTCGATCGAGATCGACAAAGAAGGATGACGACGATGACGAAACATTTCGCACTTGCGGCCTTGGGTGCCCTGTTGGCCATGGCGGCCGCGCCGGTTCAGGCCGGTCCGGTCTGGGGACCACCGGGTTGGCAAAATGGCCCGCTCGATCCGAGCAGGCCGCCGAAGATCTGCTACCGGACCGAACGCTACTGCACGCAATGGCTCTCTGATGGCCATTGCAAGCTCTGGGACTCGCGGCGAGTCGAGTACCGTTGTTGATCGGCGCTTCCGATCATGCGCCCGAGCGAGTCGCATCTCTCCGCCGTTGGGCCTGGCGAACGGCCAAGCGGCGGAGATTGCAGTTAATAAGCCAACCTTGTCTAATCACGTCCATACACGGCGCTGGAGCGATTTTTGTCGAGAGGCGATCATGAGCGTTGAATGGACTGACGGGTTCGAGCTCATCGCGGAAGATGCCTATCGACGCATGTACGACGCAACCTCGCCATCGGAAGCGACCGCGCGCTACAGCGATGCGAAGGAAGCGCTCCATAGCGCCATCGAGCGCGCGCAGGCGCTCGGCGACCCGAAACGGGTCGAACGACTGCAGAAGCGCCTGGCCGAGATCAAGGCCGTCTTCCGCTCGCAATTCTCTTGAGGTCCGCGGCAGGCGTGCGCGTGCCGGCGCCGTGAACCGCCGACCACCTACAGCGACCATGATCACCTGATTGGGAGGCCAAAATTGCCGGCTGGGGCGCCAGGATTCGAACCTGGGAATGGCGGAATCAAAATCCAACCAGTTTCCCAACAATATCAATGCCCATCCTCAAAAAATCGCGAAATTCGACCCGTTATCGATCAACAGGTTGGCACACGAATCAGAATGGCGAACGCCCGGAACCATGTCGGCTTTCAGGGGCAACACAGACCGGGTGTGAGCTTGTCGGAATGTCCGCTTATGAACCGATCCGGTCTTTCGGCGCGACCAGGCAGGTTGCAGCATACTGGTGCTTGGCCGCTGTGTGGTGCTCGCAGTCTTTGATATAGTCCCGGCCGCGGCGGCATCATACGGTTTTGATCGAGGCGTCGGTGAATACGCCAGACAGCTCCCTTCATTTGGCCCAGAGAGATATCACGGTTGGGCTATCCAGTACCGAGGCTAAATCGCGTTTTGAGCGCGATGGTCCCAATGAAGTCCCGGAAAAGAAGTCGCATCCTGTCCTCAGCCTCATACGGAAGTTTTGGGGCCTATCGGCTTGGATGCTTGAGCTGATTGCGATCTTGTCATTTGTCCTCGGCAAAACTGCGGATTTCTGGATCGCAGTTGCTCTTCTTGTCGTCAATGCGGCGCTGAGCTTTCTCCAGGAACAGCGCGCATCTTCCGCCGTGGCCGCATTGCGGCGGCAATTGCAGGTCACCGCGCGCGCGCTGCGCGACGGGCGCTGGACCTTGCTGCCGGCACGCGAGCTCGTTTGCGGCGACGTGATCCGCATGCGCACCGGCGATTTTGTTCCGGCCGATGCCGAGATTGCCGAAGGGACTTTGCGGATCGATCAATCGGCTCTGACGGGCGAATCGCGAGAGCTGAGCCGGATGGCGAATGAAACGGTCTATTCTGGCTCGATCGTGCGGCAAGGTGAAGCCACAGCGGTCGTAACCGCGACCGGCACGCGGACCTATTTCGGTCGGACCACCGAACTGGTCGAACAGGCCGCGCCCAAGCTCCATATCGAAGAAGTCATTTCGCGGGTCGTGAAATGGCTGTTCCTGATCGTCGGAATCATGGTGGCGACGACCCTGATTGTCTCGATCGCCTGGGGCCTGCCACTGACCGAAATCCTGCCGCTGTCACTGGTCCTGCTGATGAGCGCCATTCCGGTGGCATTGCCGGTCATGTTCACTGTCAGCATGGCGGTCGGTTCGGTCGAGTTGGCGCGGCGCGGCGTGCTGGTCTCGCGGCTGAGCGCCGCCGAAGACGCGGCCAATATGGACATCCTGTGTGCGGACAAGACCGGAACACTGACGCTGAATCGGTTATCGCTGACCGGCGCCGTCGCCGAGCCGCCATTCACCGAGCAGGACGTGATTCGCGATGGCGCGCTCGCTTCGAACGAGGCAAACCAGGATGCGATCGATCTTGCCTTCCTGCGCGCGGCAAAGGAGCGCGGCCTTTGGGGTCGCGGGGAGACGGTCGTTTCATTCACTCCGTTCTCCGCCGAGACCCGACGCACCGAAGCGCACATCATGCGAGATGGACGGCCCGTGCGGATTATCAAGGGCGCGCTGCACATGATTGCCGATCTTGCCGGAGCCACGCCTGAAGTGAGGACCCGGCTCGAAGCGCGCGCGCAAGCCGAAGCGCAGAAGGGCTTTCGCATTCTCGCGGTAGCACGTGCCGAGGACGATGGGCCGCTTCGCATCGTCGGATTGGCGCTGCTGTCCGATCCACCGCGCCCCGACTCGCGTGAACTGATCGCCGATCTACGCTCGCTCGGGGTGACGGTGAAGATGCTGACCGGCGATGCGCTGCCGGTTGCGCGCCAGATTGGCCGCGATCTCGGTTTTGGCAACATTGCTTCCGTACCGCGGCCGGCCGCCGGCGAGCGGGCCGGGCAGATCGGCGCGCTGATCAGCGCCAATGACGGGCTCGCGGAGATATTCCCCGAGGATAAGTTCCTGGTGGTCAAAGGTTTGCAGGAGCGGGGCCACGTGGTCGCGATGACGGGCGACGGCGTCAACGATGCACCGGCCCTGAAGCAAGCCGAGGTCGGCATCGCCGTCAGTGGGGCAACCGATGTGGCGAAGGGCGCAGCCAGCGTCGTCCTGATCACCGAAGGGCTGACGGGCATTGTCGAACTGATGCGGAACGGCCGCATCATCCACCAGCGGGTGCTGACCTGGATAATCAACAAGGTGAGCCGCACCGTGCTCAAGTGCGGATTCGTCGTGCTGCCGCTGCTGCTAACCGGAAAATTCGTCATCTCGGCGCTCGGCATCCTGCTGGTGACGTTCATGACCGATTTTGCCAAGACCGCCCTGTCGACGGACCGCGCCCGGCCTTCGCCCACGCCGGAGACCTGGAACATCGGCCCTCTGATGTGGATCGCCGCCGCTCTCGGGCTGCTCATGCTGAGCGAAGCGCTCGCCGTGCTGGCGTTCGGCTGGCACCGCTTCGACCTGGCCCACGATGCCGGCCGGCTGCAGACCTTCGCCTTTCAGACGCTCCTGTTCTTTGCGGTTTTTTCCATGCTGTCGTTGCGCGAGCGGCGGGCGTTCTGGGCTTCGGCGCCCAGCGCGGTGCTCACGCTGGCGCTGGGCGCCGATGCCGCCGTCGGGCTGCTGATCGGCGCCTATGGGCTAGCCGAAATGAAGCCGCTGCCGGTAAGCGAGACCGCGCTGATCGTC
>JAKAMD010000238.1 GCA_021823875.1 Pseudomonadota bacterium
TTTCCGGCAGCGAGACGGCGCTCACCGCCTCCTCGCGCGCCAACATGGCGCGGCTGGAAAAGCAGGGCAATAAGCGCGCAGCCATCGTCAACCGCCTGCTGGCCCAGCGCGAACGGTTGCTCGGCGCCCTACTGCTCGGCAACAACGCAGTCAATATCGCCGCCTCGGCGCTGGCCACCGGTATCCTGCTCACCTGGTTCGGCAATGCAGGCGTGCTTTACGCCACTATCGGGATGACCGCGGTGGTGGTGATCTTCTCCGAAGTGCTGCCGAAGACCGCCGCCTTCAACGCGCCTGACCGCGTTGCACTCTCGATCGCGCGGCCGATGTTATGGGTCGTCAAGCTGCTCGCGCCTCTGCTGATGGCGATCGAAACGCTGGCCCGCTGGATCCTCGCGCGCGTCGGCATCATCGTCGGCGAGGACCAGGCGATACTGTCGGCGCACGAGGAATTGCGCGGGGCGGTCGATCTGTTGCATCGCGAGGGCGGCGTGGAGAAGCACGACCGCGACATGTTCGGTGGCGTGCTCGACCTGCGCGAATTGGACGTCTCCGACGTCATGGTCCACCGCACCAACATGATCAGCATGAAGGCGGACGATCCGGTCGTCGACGTGGTCAACGCCGTGATCGCCTCACCGGTGACGCGCATTCCGTTCTGGCGCGACAATCCGCAGAATATCGTCGGCGTGCTGCATGTGAAGGACCTCTTGCGCGCGCTGCATGCCGTCGACGGCGACGCCAGCAAGGTCGACATCCAGGCGCTGCTGACGCCGCCCTGGTTCGTGCCCGACACGCGGCCGGTGTCCGAGCAGCTCAAGGCGTTCCGCCGCCGCAAGACGCCGTTCGCGCTGGTGGTCGACGAATATGGCGAGGTCGAAGGCCTGGTCACGCTCGAGGATATTCTCGAAGAGATCGTCGGCGACATCACCGATGAGCACGACGTCGCCATGCCGGGCGTGCGCCGGCAGCCCGACGGTTCGGTGATCGTGGAAGGCGCGGTGTCAATCCGCGACTTGAATCGCGTGATGGATTGGAGCTTGCCCGACGAGGAAGCGACCACCATCGCCGGCCTGGTCATTCACGAGGCGCGCTCGATCCCCGAAGTGGGGCAGAGCTTCACCTTCCACGGCTTCCGCTTCCGCGTGTTGCGCCGCGCTCGCAACCGCATCACCTCGCTGCGCATCCAGCCGTTGCCGCGCCGCACCGCGCCCCAAGCGAGCTGACGTCACAGTTCCGCCCGGAACGCACCGAAGTTCCGCCGGGAACTTGCAGATTAATTCTATTTCATCTTTCGCCCGCCGCGACGCAAGTCGCACTTTCACATCATAAAAACAACAAGAGACCGACTCTGGTAACGCGTGATGAGACCATTGGAAACGGCCGAACTCGAAGCGCTCACCTTGTTTGCAAATGGAAAGTCCGCTGACGAGATCGCCGCTGTCCTCGGTGTGAGCAAGAGCATGGCGATGCATTATCTGCGCGTCGCCGCCAGGAAGCTCGGGGCGCGCAACCGCGTGCATGCGGTGGCGATCGCCGTGCGCAAAGGGCTGATCAAACCGACGGGGGCAGGAAATTAAACCGCGGCGGCACGAGGTCCGCCGCGGTCATGGTGTCAGGACAGCATCCGCGCTGTCGGCTTACGCCGCGTCGGCCTGCAGGGCTTGATCGACCGTTTCGGCGGGAGCCCCCAGCAACGCCGCCAGCAGGCCCTGCACTTCCATCTGCGCGGAGATGTGCGACATGGTCGGCCGCGTGCCCAGCGTGATCTCGTCGAGATTGTCGATGGCGGTCAGCCCGCGCGGGTAGAACTCGCGGAATACGACCCGCTCGGCCAGCCCTTCGATGCAGCGGAAGCGCAATTGCTGGGAAAGTTCCTGCAATGCGTCGCCGACGACGCGCTTGTTGCGCGAACCGAGCGTCGAAAGCCGGTTGCGCAGCACGATCCAGTCGATGTCCGGCTTGCCGGCGTCCCGGCGCATGCGGCGCGCGTCCTCGACGGTTTGGGCGTAGTGGCTGATGCCGGCGATGCTGAAGGTTTCCGGATCGACGCTGCCGAGCACGTCCAAATCGACGAAGCTGTCGTTCATCGGCGTGATCAAGGTATCCGCCATCGAGTGCGCCAGCCGCGTCAGGTAGTGATTGTGGCCGGGCGTGTCGATGACGATATAGCTGTGCTCGCTGGCCAAAGCCGCGAAGGTCTTGGCGAAGGCGTCGCTGCCCGCGGCTTCCTGCTCGGGGGCCAGATACTCGGCCTCCTCGTCGAAGCAGACATGGTCCGGTGTCGGCAATTCCTTCTCCCGCTGCCGCGACCACGCCAGTCTGTTGTCGACGTAATGGGTGAAACTGCGCTGCCGCCAATCGAGATCGATGGTCGCTACGCTTTGCCCCGCCTTCATCAAGGCGATCGCGAGATGAATTGCGACCGTCGATTTTCCCGATCCGCCTTTTTCGTTGGCGACGACTATTGCACGCGTACACGGTACACAGGACAAATATTCTTCAGCCATTGGATTGGCTCCCTGGTCCGGTTTTGATCCCCGTAATTTTGAACGCTTGCAAGTTGCACTGATTCGTCAGTTTCACGCGCTGGTTTTTCGTTCGATGTTTCGAATGAAAATTCAAAGAGATGAATCGCGCAGCGTCGCGCCGGCATTCCACGGCGGGTCTTCGCGCGCGCGGAATTCAGCAGCAGACTTTAGGAAACGCCGCCTTCGCCCGGCGCCGCCGCGTGGATGGCGAGTGCATGCACGCCGCCGGCGATCTCGCCCGCCAGGGTCTGATTGATCAGCCGGTGGCGTTGCAGCCGGGTCATTCCCTTGAACAATTCCGACACTATATAGATGCGGAAATGGCTCTCGCCGCCCGGCCGGTGCCCGGCATGGCCTTCGTGCCGATGGGATTCGTCAACCACGTCGAGGCTTTGCGGGGCGAAAGCCTCGGTCAACTTCTTTGTGATGAGATCGGCGGTTCGCATGCTGCCCGACTTAAGGACCGGCGGCGGGCCGGTCAATGGTTGTTTGGTGGCGAAATCGCGATGAATGGAGCGGCAAAACCCGGTTCGCCGTCCGGCCAAGCGGCAAATTTAAAGAGGCTGATGTCAAGTCTTGCAGGCGTCATCGGGAAAGGCTCATAGTGACCGGTCATGAAATTTGACTCTCCACTTTTCGACCGTATCCGGGTCAAGCCGGACAAGGACCGCCGGGTGAAAACCGACGGCCCGGCTTGCGAATGGGTCGGCTGCACCGCCAAGGCCACGCACCGCGCACCCAAGGGGCGCGGACGCGAGAAGGACTATTGGCGCTACTGCCTCGACCACGTCCGCGAATACAACCAGTCCTATAATTTCTTCGCCGGCATGAACGACGCTGCGGTGATGGCCTACCAGAAGGACGCTCTCACCGGACACCGTCCGACCTGGAAGATGGGAACCGGCAACGGCCCGACGCGGGCGGATTTCAGCGCCTTCGGCAAGCGCGGCGATCCGTTCGATCTGCTCGGCGAGGGCTGGCGGGCCGAGCAGCAGAAGCAGGCGGAAACCCGGGTAATCCGCAACGCGGAGCGCAAGGCGCTCGACACCCTGGGGCTGGAGGCCGGCGCCACCGCCCACCAGATCAAGATGCGCTTCAAGGAACTGGTCAAACGCCACCACCCGGACGCCAACGGCGGCGACCGCTCGACCGAGGACCGCCTGATCGAGATCATCCAGTCCTACAACTACTTGAAATCGGTGGGTTTCACCCGAACCTGATGAATGCCTTAGGGGCAACCCAGCCCTGCCTTCCGGATGGCTCCCGGGCACCCTATCTTATTGAAAATATTGATACCGGCCATCGAGAGGAGCGGGTTTTTCCGGTCCTGCCCGTCTGCTAAGTTGCCCCGCTCAGCCGGACCGTTCGACATCGGACCGTATCGGGCTTCGGGAGGTCCGAAGCCATGGAGGATCAATGACTGCCGCTACTGAACAAATCGCGGGCCTGCCCGACATGAAGGTGTCGGTCCGGCAGGTTTTTGGCATCGACAGTGACATGGAAGTGCCGGCTTATTCGCAGGCCGACGAGCACGTGCCGGACGTCGATACGGATTACCGGTTCGATCGCGCGACCACGCTTGCCATTCTCGCCGGCTTTGCCAAGAACCGCCGCGTGATCGTCACCGGCTATCACGGCACCGGCAAGTCGACCCATATCGAGCAGGTGGCAGCTAGGCTCAACTGGCCGATGGTGCGCGTCAATCTCGACAGCCACATCAGCCGTATCGACCTGATCGGCAAGGACGCCATCGTGATCAAGGATGGCCAGCAGGTCACCGAATTCCGCGACGGCATTCTGCCCTGGGCCTATCAGCACAATGTCGCGCTCTGTTTCGACGAATACGACGCCGGTCGTCCGGATGTGATGTTCGTGATCCAGCGTGTGCTGGAATCCTCGGGACGCCTCACGCTGCTCGACCAGAGCCGCGTGATCAAGCCGCATCCCGCGTTCCGCCTGTTCGCCACCGCCAACACCATCGGCCTCGGCGACACGTCCGGCCTCTATCACGGCACGCAGCAGATCAACCAGGCGCAGATGGACCGCTGGTCGATCGTCACCACGCTGAACTATCTGCCGCACGACAACGAGGTCAACATTGTGCTGGCCAAGGCCAAGCACTATCAGAACGAACAGGGCCGCGACATCGTCAACAAGATGGTGCGGGTCGCCGATCTCACGCGCAACGCCTTCATGAACGGCGATATCTCGACCGTGATGAGCCCGCGTACGGTGATCACCTGGGCGGAGAATTCCGAGATCTTCAACGACGTCGGCTTCGCCTTCCGGCTCACCTTCCTGAACAAGTGCGACGAGCTTGAGCGGCCGATCGTGGCCGAGTTCTATCAGCGTTGCTTCGGTCAGGAACTGCCGGAGTCGGCTGTCAACGTGGCGCTGAGCTAACCGGTCATTCCGGGACGGCGCGAAGCGCCGGACCCGGAATCCAGACCAATAGATGGAGTTTGCTTCTGGATTCCGGATTCGCTCGCTTCGCTCGCGCCCCGGAATGACGAAGACACAACGATGGCCTCCAACATCAAATCCAAATCGTCTCCCAAGGATTCCCCCACCGAGCCGTTCAAGCGCGCGGTGGCCGGCTGCATGCGCGCGCTGGCGCGCAAGCCCGAGTTGGAGGTCAATTTCGCCGCCGAGCGGCCCGGTCTGATGGGCGGCAAGGTGCGGCTGCCGGAACCGCCGCGCAAGCTGTCGAAGCACGAGGCCGCGATCGTGCGCGGCTATTCCGATTCGATGGCGTTGCGGCTGGCCTGTCACGACAACGCGCTGCATCGGCGCTTGCAGCCGACCGGCCAGCAGGCGCGCGCGGTGTTCGAGGCGGTCGAGCAGGCGCGTGTCGAGGCGATCGGCGCGCGCCGCATGGACGGCGTTGCCTCGAACCTCACCGCCATGCTCGATGAGCGTTACCATCGCAGCAAATTCGACGAGGTCACCGAGCGTTCCGACGCCCCGCTCGAAGAGGCGCTGGCGCTGATGGTGCGCGAGCGGCTGACCGGGCTGAAGCCGCCGCCGGCTGCCGCGAACCTGGTCGAGCTCTGGCGTCCGCTGATCGAGGAGCGCGCCGGCCGCGAACTCGACCGGCTCGATGCGC
>JAKAMD010000239.1 GCA_021823875.1 Pseudomonadota bacterium
GTCGAACATCCGGTGACCGAGCTCGTCACCGGCATCGATCTGGTCGAGCAGATGATCCGCGTCGCCGCCGGCGAGAAGCTCAGCCTCAAGCAGAGCGACGTGAAGATGAACGGCTGGGCGGTGGAAAGCCGCGTCTATGCCGAAGATCCGTACCGCAATTTCCTGCCCTCGATCGGCCGGCTCACGCGTTACCGGCCGCCCGAAGAACACGTCACCGGCGGCGTGACGGTGCGCAACGACACCGGCGTCTACGAGGGCGGCGAGATCTCGCTCTACTACGACCCGATGATCGCCAAGCTCGTCACGCATGCGGAAACGCGCGAGGCGGCGATCGAGGCGCAGGCCGATGCGCTCGATGCCTTTGTGATCGACGGCATCCGCCACAATATTCCGTTCCTGGCCGCGCTGATGGCGCACAAGCGCTGGCGCGCCGGCAAATTGTCGACCGGCTTTATCGCCGAGGAATTCCCCGAAGGCTTCCACCCGCACCCGCCGGAAGGCGCGCCGGCTGAGGTGTTGGCGGCGGTGGCGGCAGCGATCGATCACGTGATCGGCGAGCGTCGGCGACAGATTTCCGGTCAGGTCGGCGGCAAGCCGGTGACGCGCGAAAGCCGGCGCGCGGTTTGGCTCGGACACAATAAGATCAAACTCGACGTCAAACGCGAGAACGGCATCATCACCGTGCGCTTTCCCGACGCGAAGAAACCGCGCGCCCGCCATCTCGCCTCCGACTGGAAGCCGGGCGATCCGCTGTGGACTGGCACGGTCGACGGCCATCTGGTGGCGGTGCAGGTGCGGCCGATTCCGAACGGTTTCGTGCTCGCTTATCGCGGCGTCGAGACCAAGGCCTATGTCTACACTGAAAGTGAAGCGTCTTACGCGCGGCTGATGCCGGTGAAAGAAGCCGCCGACAGCGGCAAGCAGGTGCACTGCCCGATGCCGGGCCTCGTCGTCTCCATCGCGGTCAAGGAAGGCCAGGAAGTGAAGGCCGGCGAGACCGTGGCGGTGGTCGAGGCCATGAAGATGGAGAACGTGCTGCGCGCCGAGATCGACGGCACGGTGAAGAAGATCCATTGCAAGCCGGGCGACAGCCTGGCCGTGGATGCGGTGATTTTGGAGTTTGCCTAGCCGTCATTCCGGGGCGCTCGCGTTAGCGTGCGAACCCGGAATCCAGAAATAGGTGGAAACCACAGGTCTGGATTCCGGGTTCCGACCTTCGGTTGGCCTCGGAATGACGGAGGAAGGGCCATGCCCCTTTACTTTGCCTACGGTTCCAATATGGCGCGCGCGGCCATGGCGCGGCGCTGCCCGGGCGCCCGTGCGGTGGGGCCGGCCATGCTCGATGGCTACGACTTCTTCGTCGGCGTCGACGGCTGGGGCTCGGTCAAGCGCAAGCCCGGCGCGGTTGTGCACGGCGTGCTGTGGACGCTGACGCCGCGCGACATGGCTGCGCTGCATGCCTATGAGTTGCTGCACCAGGGTCTCTACGATGTCCGCACGCTGCCGGTGCGGGTTGGCGGCAAACGCGTGCGCGCCATGATCTATCTGTTGCGCCGGCGCGCGCCGGGGCGGCCGAAGCCCGGTTATGTCGAGATGATTGTTGCCGCCGCCCGCGCCTGGAAACTGCCGGAGCGCTATATCCGCAGCGTCGAGCGCTGGTCGGTATCGCGCTTCACCGGCGCCCGCGTCATCGATGTGGGAGAACTGGCATAAACGTGGTCCGCTCCGCGATCGCGCAAGCCCGCCGGCAGGGCGTCGAACGCCGACGTTCGATCTTGCCAGGATGCTTTCGATCTTGTCAGGATGTTATTATGAATTTTTTGTTGCTTGAGGTGCCGGCCAATTGAGTGCTTGGCACGCGTGCGATTTAGGGTTGAGTTTCAACGCAACCTGCGTAAATGAATTCATTCAAAGTATTTTTAGCTTTTCTCGATACCTGTGCGGACTGATTTGTCTGTCGAAATTCCATAAGAATTGTCGGTGCTGGATGCGCGCTCAGGCGGTCAGAAAAGAAATTCCGACACAGTTGCCCGCGCGCGACGCCGCGTTGCGGGATCGCGTTGATGCTTGTGCTGCCTGGATCAGGCAGTTACGGAATCACGAGCCGCTGCCGGCTCTCCGTTTCGAGCAGGGCGATCCTTTGGCCGGCCTTGGTCAGGAATTGCAGTTGCTGGCGAGGGAGATTGAGCGCCGCGACCGTGAACTCGGACAGATATTGAACCTGGTCCAGACCGTCGAGCAGGGCGTATTCCTGGAAGAGGTGTTGAACCGAATCTTCGAAGGGTTTTCCGGGCTGATCCCCTATGAGCGTATCGGCTGTGCGTTTCTTTCCGAAGACGGCGAACAATTGACCGCCTATTGGGCGCGGTCAAAACTCGGCGCCTACAAGGTTTCGAGCGGCTATTCGCAAATGCTGAGCGGCAGCAGTCTCGAACTCGTTCTGCGCACCGGCCAGCCGCGCATCATCAATGATCTGGAAGAATATCTCAGAGAAAAGCCCGAATCCGACTCGACCCGGCGGATCGTGCAGGAAGGGGGGCGTTCCAGCCTCACATGTCCTTTGATTGCGGGCGAGCGGCCGATCGGTTTCCTGTTCTTCACGAGTTGGAAAAAGAATACATACGGCGAAGAACACCAGAGCGTATTTCGCCAGATTGCAAATCAGGTTTCGATTGTCGTCGAAAAGAGTCGCATCTACCAGAAGATCATCGACCACAATCGTCAATTGATTGAAGAAGCAGAGAAGCTTGAAGAGGTGGCAACGCACGATGCGTTGACCGGCATCCTGAATCGTGGCGCCGTTATGCAGGCGTTGCAGAGGATTGCCGCGGAATCGGCGCGGACGCACAATGCATTCGGCGTCATCATGGCCGATATCGATCATTTCAAGCGGGTGAATGACGATTTTGGACACGCCGCCGGTGACGAGGCATTGAAGGAGTTCGCGCATCGTCTCAAGCATGCGCTGCGTCAAGGCGACCATCTCGGTCGCTATGGCGGCGAGGAATTCATGATCATTATGCCGAATGCGACGATCGATATTATTAAAGGAACGGCGGAGCGTCTTCGTCAGACCATCGCGGGATCGCCTTTCGATCTCGGTAAAGCGATCAAGACGATTACCGCGAGTTTTGGAGTTGTCATTTCAAGCGAGGCGAAATATTCGCCGACGAGCGCTCTTGCGGCCGCTGATCGGGCGCTCTACGCTGCCAAGAACGGTGGACGCAACTGCGTCGTTGTCGCTTAATAGCGGTAGCAACGTCAGCTGTTGCCGGTCGCGGTCGAAGGCCGTTGCGAGACGCCTCGGCGCGTAAAGCCGTCATTGGCGATTGCAGGACGATAGGAAGCAATTAGTCGGCATGAACCAAAGCGTGATCCGCCACGTGATCGTGCAGGGCCGCGTGCAGGGTGTCGGCTTCCGTGCCTTCGTGGAATACGAGGCGGTGGCGCGTGGGCTCGAAGGCTGGGTGCGCAACCGGCACGAGGGTACGGTCGAAGCCGTGTTCAAGGGCGAGGAGACGGTCGTGCTCGACATGATCGAGGCCTGCAAGCGCGGTCCGTTCGCCGCGCGCGTCGATGCGCTGCATCAGCGCGACGGCGATGCCGCCGACTTCAGGCCGCATCGTTCCGGCGAATTGTTCTCGGTGCTACCGACGGCCTGATCTGTCGTCGCCCCGAACAAGTTTTCGAATTCCTGCCGCAGCGCTTGGTCGACATCGTCCAAGGACGCCGCAAGACCGAGATCAGCGAGGCTGGTCACGCCATAGCGTTGCGCCGATACGCCGCAGGGCACGATGCCCGTGAAATGCGTTAGATCCGGCGCCACATTGAGCGCCATGCCGTGCAGCGTCACCCAGCGCGACACCCGGATGCCGATGGCGGCAATCTTGTCCTCGCGGCCTTCGCCTTTGTCCGGCCGGCGCACCCAGACGCCGACGCGGTCCTCGCGCCGCTCGCCGCTGACTCCGAAGTGGGCCAGCGTGCGGATGATCCATTCCTCCAGGGTTGCCACATAGCGCCGCACGTCCGGCCCGCGCCGCTTCAGGTCGAGCATCACATAGGCGACCCGCTGGCCGGGGCCGTGATAGGTCATCTGGCCGCCGCGGCCGCTCTCGAACACGGGGAAACGCGCCTCCAGCACGTCCTCACCCTTGGCGCTGGTGCCGGCGGTGTAGAGCGGCGGGTGCTCGACCAGCCAGACCAGCTCGCCCGCCTCGCCGGCGGCGATCGCGGCGGCGCGTGCCTCCATGAAGGCGACCGCCTCCGGATAGGGCAGCAGGCCCTCGCGCGGGCGCCATTCGACCGGGGCGGCGCCCGGCGGCGCCGGCAGCCCGACCGGCAATTCGTCACGCGCGTTAATCATCCGTTCACCATACCGTGGTGACCTGCTGCTAGCCCGCCACGCGCGGGCAGGGGTACAGGGGGATATATGTCCACGCTCGACAAGGTCGCCATCGATATCACGGTGGTGCTCGGAACCACCAGCATGCCGATCCATCAGGTGCTGCGGCTCGGCCGCGGCGCGGTGATCGAGCTGGACGCCACCGAGGAGGACGAGGTCAATATCCTCGCCAACACCCTGCCGGTGGCCAGGGGCAAGGTATCGGTGAACGGCAGCCGGATTGCCGTCGAAGTGAGCGATTTGCTGCCGCGACCGAAGGATATGCGGTGAGCCGCCCGCCCAACGCCTTGAACTAGCGCCAAAAAATAGCGGTGCGTGGGGCCCGGGGGCAAGCCGCACGGCCCTTGTCCAGGCAAACCCTATTTGTTACATGAGCGCCGTCTTGGGACGTGAGGGTCTGACCTTTTCGTCCTATCCCCATGCGGTCGTGGCGGAATTGGTAGACGCACTAGCTTGAGGTGCTAGCGGGTAACACCGTGGAGGTTCGAGTCCTCTCGACCGCACCAGCCTACGCACAATAGGTGCTTCGGCAAGACAGGCCCCGGCCTGTCGCTTTTCGGCTGACGGGCCTTCGATGAAGGCCCGGACGCGCCCTACCGGCGCGATTCCGCTGGAGCCAAGCCTGCGCCAGCAGGCCTGCCCGAAATCTGAATAAATTCAAAGCCCCAGTCGGCAGGCCGCCTCGAAGGCGCCGACCATGGCCGGCGTCAGTACTGCGTGAATCGCTGTTCCTGGGCGATGGCGGCGTAATTGATCTTTGCCGCACCGGCTTCGCCCGCCTGATGCTGGTGATGGTTCTCGCCGGCCCGCGCGGACCTCACACGATGGCGCAGCGCCATCATGGCATGCGTGGTCGAACGGTGCGCCTCCGTCACAGGCCGCTTGCCGTGTTTGGCGATCATCGGCGACGGGAGCACCGGCACCGACTTCGGCCGCTCGCCGGGCGCCACCACCTGCACGATGTGGTAGCCGCGCTGCTTGAGTTCCTTCAGCAGGGTCGGCAGTGCCTGCGCGGTGGTCGGGTGGATATCGTGCAGCAGCAGCACGCCGCGATGACCCTTGGCCTCGATGCGCTTGATCGCCAGCCGCACGATCGCGTCCGCGGTGATGCCGTGATGCCAGTCGTCGGCGACCTCGTCGGCACTCCAGACCGCAAGCTTCTGCGAGGCCAGGAAGGTCTCCAGCTGTCTGCCGCGCGCCAGGCCGGGAATGCGGAAGAAGGGC
>JAKAMD010000240.1 GCA_021823875.1 Pseudomonadota bacterium
GCGCGCGCCGCATCCCACGACTGGTCACGCCAAGCGCGTGGCCAGCCTAGAAACGCCGGCTGACCTGGACTTCGCGACGCACCCGGCGGATCTCGTCATCCAGGCGGCGGTTTTCCCGAATGAGCTCGGCGATCGCCTTGAGGATGCTGTCGTTGATATCGCGTTGCGTGACTTGCTCTTTGGCGTTGCGAACGAAGGTTTCGACGGTGGATATTGACATGGGCAGACCCGAAATACGGCTGTCGAGAGAGATATGTCCGGGTGTCGTCCGGGCAGACTTCCACCAAAGCGAGACCGGCGGAGCTTGCCCCGGAAAGGTGAATATTTTTCTCATGCCGTTCATAAAAACCGTTCTTAAAAGCCGAGCCGGTGCCCAATTTCTACGATTTCGGTCCTAAATAGGGTTGTATCGCCAGCCGGCACGCGGGCTTTTGCGGCGGCGCGCAAGATTGCCTATATGAAGGCCACGAATGGAGTTCCCCTGCGCAATGACCACCCCTGAGACCCACGACAAAATCCCCGTCACCGTGCTGACCGGCTATCTCGGCGCCGGCAAGACGACCCTGCTCAACCGCATCCTGTCCGAGCCGCACGGCAAGAAGTTCGCCGTGATCGTTAACGAATTCGGCGAGGTCGGCATCGACAACGAGCTGGTGGTGAACGCCGACGAAGAAGTGTTCGAGATGAACAACGGCTGCATCTGCTGCACCGTGCGCGGCGACCTGGTGCGCATCATCGACGGCCTGATGCGGCGCAAGGGCAAGTTCGACGCCATCATCGTCGAGACCACCGGCTTAGCGGACCCCGCCCCGGTGGCACAAACCTTCTTCATGGACGAGCAGGTTGGCGCCAGGACCAAATTGGATGCCGTGGTGACGGTGGCCGACGCGCTCTGGCTGAAGGATCGGCTAAAGGACGCGCCCGAGGCCAAGAACCAGATCGCCTTCGCCGACGTGATCCTCATCAACAAGACCGATCTGGTGGAACCGGACGCGCTGCGCGAACTGGAAGCGCGCATCCGTGCGCTCAATCCTTACGCTCGCCTGCATCGCACCGAGCGCGCCAAGATCGCGCTCGACGAGGTGCTCGGCCGCAACGCCTTCGACCTCGATCGCATCCTCGATATCGAGCCCGCTTTCCTGGAAACCGACGAGCACGACCATGACCACGATCATCATCACGATCATAGCCACCACCATCATGGCGCCCACGATCATCATCATGGCGGAGGTCTTAAGCACTACCACGACGAAGAAATGCAATCGGTGTCGCTGAGGACCGACAAGCCGCTCAATCCCGACAAGTTCTTCCCCTGGGTGCAGGATCTGGTGGCGGTCGAGGGACCCAACATCCTGCGCTGCAAGGGCATCCTGTCGTTCAAGGACGATCCCGAGCGCTTCGTGTTCCAGGGCGTGCACATGATCCTGGACGGCGATCACCAGCGCGCCTGGGGCGCCGACGAGAAGCGCGAGAGCCGCGTCGTCTTCATCGGCCGCAACCTGCCGGAAGAGAAGATCCGCCAAGGTTTCGAAAGCTGCATGGCATAATATCGCAGCCTCAATCGGCCTCATGCCGAGGAGCGGCCGAAGGCCGTGTCTCGAAGCATGGGGCTGCCCCGTCCTTCGAGACGCGTCGCTATCGCGACGCTCCTCAGGATGAGGGCGGAGCAAGACCATGAGTGACCTGACCGCCCCGCTTCCCTCTCTCGCTGCGCGCGTGCGTCCCCTCGATGCCGGCGAAACGGTGGTCGGCGTGCATTTCTTCAAGAGCGTGCCGGTGTTCGTGCTGGGCGAGGAGGCGCTGCTGTTTGCTCCGCGCGACGAAGAGACGAGCCGCATTGCCGTGCATGGCGGCGGCATTCTCGCCAGTGCGAGTGATGGCGCGCGAATCGTCAGCGGCGGCGACGATGGCAAGCTGATCGAAACCGGTACCGACGGCACGCATCGTGAACTCGCCGCCGACGACAAGCGCCGCTGGATCGATCAGGTGGCGCTGGCGCCCGACGGTTCGGTCGCGTGGTCGGCCGGCAAGATCGCGCATGTGCTGACGAAGAAAGGCGAGGACCGCACCTTCGAAGCGCCGTCGACCGTCGCCGGCCTTGCCTTCGCGCCCAAGGGCCTGCGTCTTGCCATCGCGCATTACAACGGTGTCACGCTATGGTTTCCCAATGCGCCCGGCACCGCGCCGCAGCGGTTCGAATGGAAAGGCTCGCATCTTTCCGTCACCTTCAGCCCGGACGGCCGCTTCATCGTGACCACCATGCAGGAACCGACGCTGCACGGCTGGCGGATCACCGACGGCCAGCACATGCGCATGTCGGGTTATTCGGCGCGGGTCCGCTCTTTGTCCTGGAGCGCGGGCGGCGATTTCCTCGCGACCTCGGGCTCCGAGCAGCTCATCCTCTGGCCGTTCGATGGCAAGAACGGGCCCATGGGCCGGCAGCCGGAAATGCTGGCACGCGGCGAAGCGCGCGTCGCGGTTGTCGCCTGCCATCCGAGCCAGCCGGTGGCGGCGCTCGGTACCGCCGACGGCGCCGTGCTGCTCGTGCGGATCGATAGCGGCGCACTGATTGAAGTGCGTGCGGCTGACGGCACCTCGGTGAGCGCGCTCGGCTGGGATGCAATCGGTCAGACTCTCGCCTTCGGCATGGAAAGCGGCGCAGCCGGGGTGCTCGTTTTCTAATTGTAATTGTGGCGGCTTTACGCCGCGGCGATTAGGCTGCCGTTCATTTTGAGGCTCCTAAGCTTTGTCTTGTTCGTGCGGAACGGTCCGGCTTGCGGACCGTTGATCTCTGCACGCTCGATGACCGAAGGACGTATCCAGATGATCCAGCCATCGTTCTTTCGACGCTTGCTGCTTGCCTCGCTGACATGCTTCTCGCTTGCCATTGCCGCCATTGCGACCCCGATCGTCGCGGGTGCGCTGACGCCTGCGCAGGCTCAGGTTTCTGCCGAATTCCAATCCGCGCTCGAGCCTTATGGGCATTGGGTGCGGCATGCCCGTTGGGGCGCGGTCTGGGTGCCCGACGATGTGCCCCCCGGCTGGCGTCCCTACAGTTACGGTCACTGGATCTACACCGACGAGTGGGGCTGGTACTGGGTCTCCAACGAGGAAGAAGAAGACTGGGGCTGGGTCGTCTACCACTACGGCCGATGGGCGCATGATCGCCGGCTCGGCTGGTTCTGGATCCCCGGCGACGAGTGGGGCCCGGCTTGGGTCGATTGGCGTCGCAGCGACGACTATGTCGGCTGGGCGCCGCTGCCGCCCGACGATGTGATCTACGAATATGACGACGCCCCGGCCTATTGGGTATTCGTGCCGTTCCGCCACATGCTGGCGCCGCGCCTGCACAGCTATTATGTGCCGCCGAGCCGGACGACGATCATCATCCGCAACACGGTCGTGATCAATCGCACCATTGTGGTGGAACATCGGCGCGATGGGCGTGCGCGCTTCGCCGTCAATGCCGGCATCTCGCCGGCGATCGTGGGGGCGGCGCGACGTAGCCCGGTTCCTGCTTTCCGCGTGAACCCGCATGTGCTGCCGGGCACGCAGGGGGTGGTTGGCGCTGTGACGGTACGCCCGCAGGAGCTGGCGCGGCCCGGCCAACGCAACCGCGTGTTGGCGCCGCGCATCCAACGTACCACGATCGTCGTGCCGCCGGCGGCAAGTGTGACCAAGCCGCAGCCGCTCGGGCAGCATGAACGCGGTCGGCTCGGCTCGCATCCGCCGCGCGCCGCGCAGGGCGCCATCGTCGTGCCGCCACCCGGGCCGCAACAGAAAATAGCACCGACAATCCAGGGGGCGCCGCCGCCGGTGAAACGCGTCGCGCCGACGTCGCCGCCGCCGATCCACACGGCTCCGCCGCCGCACATTCAGGGCAACCAGAAAGCGCCGATCACGCAGCAAACCCCGCCGCCTCCGACGCAAATCAAGCCTCCGCCGAAGCAGCTGATCGCGCCGGCACCGTCGCAGGTGAAACCGCTGCAGCCGACGCCGCCGAAAGCGCCGCCCCCGCAAATCAAGATGCAACCGGCACCGCACCCGCCGCAGCAGCCGGTCGTGCGCCCTGTGGTACGCCCGCCGGTGGTGCATCAGGCGCCGCCCCCGCAGGTCCACACGGCACCGCCCCCGCAGGTCCACACGGCACCGCCCCCGCAGGTCCACACGGCACCGCCGCCGCAAGTCCACAGGGCGCCGCCGCCACAGGTGAACAGGGCACCACCGCCGCAGGTGCACAGGGCACCACCACCACCGCAGGGGAGCAAGGTGCCGCCGAAGAAGCCGGGCGATAAGGACATCAAAGACAACAAATAACAGCGAACGTCATGGCCGGGCTCGTCCCGGCCATGAACGTTTTAGCGGCGCCGGTCAGATGCGAATGCCCGCGGCGATCGCGGGCTTTGCACAGCCCTCAGCGCACCAGCACGTTCTTGAACTGCCAGGGATCGCGCTTGTCGATCTCTTCCGGGAACAGGCCGGGCCGATCGGTCAGCGGCGTCCAGTCGGTATAAGTGCCGATCACCGGGCCGAGATAGGGCATCTGCACTTCGAGGCAGCGCTTGTAGTCCATCTCGTCGGCCTCAACGATGCCAGCCTTCGGGTTCTCCAAAGCCCACACCATGCCGGCGAGTACCGCACTGGTCACCTGCATCCCGGTGGCGTTCTGATAGGGGGCAATGTCGCGCGTCTCGTCGATCGAGAGCTGCGACCCGTACCAGTAGGCGTTCTTCTTGTGGCCGTAGAGCAGCACGCCGAGCTCGTCGATGCCGTCGACGATCTCGTTTTCGTCCAGGATGTGGATGTGCTCCTGCCGCTGGCCCGCGAAGCCGAACAGCTCGTGCAGCGACAGCACCGCGTCGTTGCAGGGGTGGTAGGCGTAGTGGCAGGTCGGCCGGTACACGGCCTTACGGCCGCTTTTCACCGTGAAGTAGTCGGCGATTGAGATCGACTCATTGTGCGTGACCAGGAAGCCGTATTGGCCCTTGGCTGTCGGCGTCCAGGACCGCACGCGCGTATTGGCGCCGGGCTGGGTCAGGTAGATCGCCGCTTGGCAGCCGGTCTTATGCTTGTAGCCGTTCTTCGGCAGCCATTTCTCGTGCGTGCCCCAGCCGAGCTCGGCCGGCTGCATGCCTTCCGACAGGAAGCCCTCGATCGACCAGGTGTTGACGAACACGTTCATCGCCTTCGGCTGCTTGGCGCGCTGGGTGTCCCGCTCGGCGATGTGGATGCCCTTGACGCCAAGCTTCTTGGCGAGCTTGCCCCAGTCCTCGCGCGTCGCCGGCTCCTTGATCTTAATCTTGAGGTCGCCGGCGATGTTGATCAGGGCCTGCTTGACGAACCAGGACACCATGCCGGGATTGGCGCCGCAGCAGGACACCGCGGTGTTGCTGCCCGGTTTGCGCTTGCGTTTGACGGCAAGCGTGATCTCGCGCAGGGCGTAGTTAGAACGCTTCTCCGGACCGATCTTGGGGTTGAAATAGAAGCCCGCCCAGGGCTCGTTGACGGTGTCGATGTAGAGCGCGCCGAGCTCGTTGCACAGTTCCATGATGTCGACCGAGGAGGTATCGACCGACAGGTTGACGCAGAAGCCCTGGCCG
>JAKAMD010000241.1 GCA_021823875.1 Pseudomonadota bacterium
CCGACGAGCAGATGGCGCGCCTCACCGGCACCGTGCAGGAGATCGGCGAGGTGGTCAGCCTGATCCGCAACATCGCCGGGCAGACCAATCTCTTGGCGCTCAACGCCACCATCGAGGCGGCGCGCGCGGGTGAGGCGGGGCGCGGCTTTTCCGTGGTCGCCTCGGAAGTGAAATCGCTGGCGGTGCAGACCGCCAACGCCACCGAGAAGATCGCCGGCCAGATCGAGGCGGTGCAGAATTCGACGCGCTTTGCCGTCGAGGCGATCCGGCGCAATACCGAGCGCATGCGCGAGATCGACGGCTACACGTCGGCGGTAGCGCGCTCGCTCGATCAGCAGAACAGCGCGACCGACGAGATCTCCCACAACGTGTCGAGTGCGGCAGGCGGCGCCCAGGGCATGGTGAGCGTGCTCGACGAAGTCACCGCGGCGGCGTGCCAGACGCGCACGGCGGCGAGCCAGGTGCTGGAAGCGTCGGAATCGGTCGAGGCCGCGGCCTCCGGGCTGCAGCATCGTATCGAGGGTTTCCTCGGCCGCGTCGCGGTCTGATCGCGCGGGAGCCCAGCGCGGCCGCGTTTAATCCTTCTCTTCCTTGAACGTGCCGCGGAAGGGGTGCGAGGGATAAACGCCGAGGATGCGCAGTTCCTTGGAGAAGAAGGCGAGTTCCTCCAGCGCAAACACCAGCGCGCGGTCGTCGGGATGGCCTTCCACGTCGGCATAGAATTGCGTCGCGAAGAAGTTGCCGCCGACCATGTAGCTTTCAAGCTTGGTCATGTTGACGCCGTTGGTGGCGAACCCGCCGAGCGCCTTGTAGAGCGCAGCCGGCACGTTGCGTACCCGGAACACAAACGTCGTAATGACCTTGCCGTTGCCGGGCTTGGCCCATTTCTTTTCGCGCGACAGCACGACGAAGCGCGTGGTCGAGTGCGACTCGTCCTCGACGTTCTCCTTCAGAATGTTGAGTCCGTAGATCTCCGCCGCCAGCCGCGAGGCGATGGCCGCACGCGTGGGATCGTTGCTCTCGGAGACTTCGCGCGCGGAACCGGCGGTGTCGGCGGCGACGATCGGCTTCAACTTCATCTCGCGGATGATGCCGCGGCATTGGCCGAGCGCCATCACGTGGCTCTCGACGCTCTTGATCGTATCCAGGCTGGCGCCCTTGGGCGCCATCAGCTGGTTGCGGATCGGCAGGAACCATTCGGCGACGATGTGCAGGTCGGAATCCGGCATCAGATGGTGGATGTCGGCCACCCGTCCGGCCACCGAGTTCTCGATCGGGATCATGCCGAGGTCGACCTCGCCGCGCTCGAGCGCAGTGAAGCAGTCCTCGAAGGTGGGGCAGGGCACCGGTTCGTAATCGGGATAGGCTTCGCGGCAGGCCAGATGCGAATTCGCGCCCGGCTCGCCCTGGAAAATGATCTTCTTGCTACTCATGATACGTCCCACCACGCAAAAACACCGGTTCGTTACGCGCCCCCCTCGGGCGCGTCAACCGGCGAGCATCCTGCGCGCTTTGTCGAGGTCCTCCGGTGTGTCGACACCGAGCGGTACGGTTTTCACCACCATCACGTCGATGCGCATGCCGGCATCGAGCGCGCGCAACTGTTCGAGCCGCTCGCGCTGCTCGTTGGGAGAGGGCGGCATTTTCACGAAGCGTTCGAGCGCGGCCCGCCGATAGGCGTAGAGCCCGATATGGTGATAGTGCGGGCCGGGCCCGCTGGCGTCGGCGCGCGTGAAGGTCGTCGCGCGCAGGTGGCGCGGCGCGACCGGCGTGCCGATCGCCTTGACCACATTGGGATTGGTCAGCTCGGCCGGGTCGGTGATCTCGGCGGCGAGCGTCGCGATATCGACCGCCGGGTCGGCGAGCGGCGTCAGCGCGGCCCGGATTTCGGCCGGGTCGACGGTGGGCAGATCGCCCTGCACATTGACCACGATGTCGAAGCGCTGCTCGGGATCGAGCGCCTCCAGCGCCTCGTAGATGCGGTCGGAGCCGGAGGCATGGTCGGCGCGGGTCATCAGCGCGCGGCCCCCGGCCTTTTCCACTGCCGTCGCCACGGCTTCCGAATCGGTCGCCACCACCGCGCTGCCCACGCCCGCCGCCTGGGCGCGGCGCAGCACCTGGACGATCATGGGCACGCCGCCGATATCGGCCAGCGGCTTGCCGGGCAGGCGGGTGGAGGCCATGCGGGCCGGGATGAGGATGATCGCTTGATGAGGCATCGGACTGCTGCTTGAGCCTTGGCGGCGCTTATACGGGTTGCCAGCCGCCAGGCAAACCGGTATCTGGTTCGCCGCCGGCAGGGCTCTGACGGCACCCCGTAACTGCACCGTCATGCCCCCCATTCGGGAGCCGATCATCAATGAATTCGTTTGAGCTTAACAAGGTCCTCGGCGCTATCCTGGGCACCTGTTTGGTGCTGGTTGCGCTGAATATTGGGGCTAACGCCCTGTTCGCTACCCCTAAACTGACCAAGCCCGGTTATGTGATCGCCGTATCGACCGGCGGCGCGGAAAAGAAGCCGGAGGTCAAGAAGGAAGTGCCGATCGCCGAGCTGCTCCAGCACGCCAACGTCGACAAGGGCAAGAATATCGCCAAGCAATGCCAGGCCTGCCACACGCTGGAAAAGGGCGGCCCCAACCGGGTCGGGCCTAACCTCTACGGCATCGTCGGCGACGAGCGCGGCAAGGACCGTGGTGGCTTCAACTTCTCCGCCGCGATGAAGGCGAAGGGTGGCAAGTGGACCTTTGATGAGCTCAACAAGTTCCTCACCAACCCGCGCAACTACATCCAGGGTACGGCCATGACCTTTGCCGGCCTGTCGCGCGACGACCAGCGCGCCGACGTGATCGCCTATCTGCGGACGCTGTCGGACAATCCGGTGCCGCTGCCCCCGCCGCCGGCCGCGCCGGCCAAGCCGGCGGAAGCGCCCAAGGCGGCTCCGGCCGCGCCTGCCGCGCCGGCGAAGTGACCGTAGCGCCAGTCTGAATACGAAACGGCCGGGTCATGCCCGGCCGTTTTGCTTTTCCCCGGCGCTGCGGGGCGTACCGGCCGCGACATGACCGCCCGGGTGCTGGTGGCGGACCGAAAAAGGGACATAATCACCCGCGATTGCATGATCGGGGCGCGCCCGCTGGAGCACTTTGCGATGAAATTGACCCGCCGCACCCTCATCCGCGCGACCGCCGCTGGTCTGGCGGCGCCGGCCCTCGGTACCGTCGGCGCGGCGCCCTTCGCACGACCGGCCTCGGCGCAAACCGAACAGCCGGCCTGGAAGCACGGGCTCTCGCTGTTTGGCGATGTGAAATATCCGCCCGGCTTCAAGCATTTCGACTACGTCAACCCGGCCGCTCCGCAGGGCGGCATGGTGCGGCTGTCCGGCTTCGGCACCTTCGACAATTTCAGTGAGGTGGTCGCCCTGGTGAAGGGCAGCCTCGCCATGGGCACCAACCTGTTCAACGAAACGCTGATGACGGGAGCGCTCGACGAGATCTCGACCGAGTACGGCCTGTTGGCCGAAGCGGCGCACCATCCGGCCGATCATTCCTCCGTCACCTATCGGCTGAACGCGGCGGCGCGCTGGCACGACGGCATGCCGGTGACCGTCGACGACGTGATCTATTCGTTCAACGTGATGAAGGAAAACCGGCCGGACCTCGCCGCCTATTACCGTCATGTGGTGAAGGCCGAGAAGACCGGCGAGCGCGAGATCACTTTCACCTTTGACGGCGCCGGCAACCGCGAACTGCCGAGCATCGTCGGGCAGTTGACCGTGCTGCCCAAGCATTGGTGGCAAGGCACCGACAAGAACGGCAAGAAGCGCGACGTCACCCAGACCACGCTCGAACCCCCGCTCGGCTCCGGCCCCTATCGGGTCAAGGAATTCTCGCCCGGGCGTTCGATCGTCTACGAGCAGGTCGAGAACTATTGGGGCAAGAACCTCAACGTGAATGTCGGCACCAACAACTTCAAGGAAATCCGTTTCGAATATTACCGCGATCCCACCGTCACGCTGGAAGCCTTCAAGGGCGACCGCATTGATTGGCGCACCGAGAACAGCGCCAAGGACTGGGCGACGGCCTACGACTTCCCGGCGTTGCGCGAAAAGAAGGTGGTGAAGGAGGAGTTCCCGATCCGCAGCTTCGGCATCATGCAGGCATTTGCCTTCAACATCCGGCGGGCCAAGTTCCAGGATCCGCGCCTGCGCCGCGCCTTCAATTTCGCGCTCGATTTCAACGAGATGAACCGGCAGCTCTTCTTCGGCCAATACCAGCGCATCGATAGCTATTTCTACGGCACCGCGCTCGCCTGTTCGGGCGTGCCGCAGGGCCAGGAGCTGGAAATCCTGCAGGCGGTGAAGGACAAGGTGCCGCCGGAGCTGTTCAGCAAGCCCTACACCAATCCAACGGGCGGCAATCAACAAGCGGTGCGCAACAATCTGCGCGAAGCGCTCAAGCTGCTGCGGGAAGCGGGCTACGAGGTCAAGAACACCAAGCTCGTCAACGGCAAGACCGGCGAGCCGTTGCAGGTTGAAATGCTGATCGTGCAGCCGGCCTTCGAGCGCGTGATGCTGTTCTACAAGTCGTATCTGCAGCGCCTCGGTATCGGCGTCTCGGTGCGGCTGGTGGACAGCGCGCAATATGAGAACCGGCTGCGGCAGTGGGATTTCGACATCACCGTCGCGTCCTGGGGCGAGTCGTTGTCGCCCGGCAACGAGCAGCGCGGCTACTGGGGCTCGAAAGCCGCCGATCAGCCCGGCTCGCGCAATCTGGTCGGCATCAAGAACCCGGCGGTCGACACGCTGATCGAGCGCATCGTCTATGCCAAGAACCGCGCCGAGCTGGTCGCCGCCACCCATGCGCTCGACCGCGTGCTGCTGTGGAACAACTACGTGGTGCCGCAATGGAGCTATCCGTTCCAGCGCACCGCGCGCTGGGACCGTTTCGGCCATCCGGACAAGATGCCGGAATACGGTTCCGCCGCCTTTCCGACCATCTGGTGGTGGGACAAGGAGAAGGCGGCCAAGGCACCACGGCGGTCTTGACCCTCTCCCCTTGTGGGAGAGGGTGCCGAGCGAACGAAGTGAGCGAGGTGGGTGAAGGGTCTACGCTACCAGATGGAACAGAAATCGCCGTGAAGTCCGACCCCTCACCCGGCTCGCGCCTCGCAGGCTCGGCGCTCGCCACCCTCTCCCACAAGGGGAGAGGGAAGGGCGCCCTCACACGGCGCGACGTGCTCGTCATTTCCGCCGGTGCGGTCGCCGCCAGTCAATTTGCGTCGTCCGTTCGCGCCGAACCTACCGAACGCCACGGCATGTCCGCTTTCGGCGATCTCGCGCTGCCGGCGGATTTCAAGCACTTCCCCTACGTCAATCCGGATGCGCCCAAGGGCGGCAGGTTCTCGCAGATCGGCGCCAACCGGCAGTTCAATCAGAATTTCAACACCTTCAATTCGCTCAACAGCTACATCCTGAAAGGCGATGCCGCACTCGGCATGGAGCTGACTTTCGCCACGCTGATGGCGCGCTCGGGCGACGAGCCCGATGCCATGTACGGGCTGGCCGCGCGCGGCGTCGTCGTCTCCGACGACGGGCTCAGC
>JAKAMD010000005.1 GCA_021823875.1 Pseudomonadota bacterium
TTCCGCCGGGTCCACCTTGAGCGCGAGCCTAATGCCGAGCGTGCTGGCGGCCAGGCACATCACGACGGTGATGACGAACACGATGGCGACGCTTTCCGGATCGAGCACCAGCCGGCGCGGGAAATAGGGCAGGAAGATCAGCACCAGCGCCAGCCCCATGAAATAGCCGAAGATACCCATCGACAGCGCCTGCTGCACGATCAACCCGACAATGGTGCGGTCGGGCGCGCCGATGAACTTGAGCGTGGCGATCGAGCGCACCTTGTCGATGGTCAGCGTATAGACGATGAGCGCGATGATCACCGCCGACACGATGATCAGCAGCACCATGATCAGCCGCTGCTGGTTGCGCGCCTTCTCGATGACGAACTTGCTGAGCAGCGTCTCCTGCTGCTCCTGCGTCAGCGCGGTGAGATGCTTCCAGCGCGACAGCGCCGTCGCGACGTCCTGGATCGGCACATAGGGCGAGACCTTGGCGATCACCGCGTTGACCTGGTTGCTGCTTTGCGCCGCCCCGCCGCGCGCGGCCTCGCGCCGTTCGGCCGGCGGCGCCAGCTCGAATTGCAGGGTCTGGGCGTCGCGCAAAGTGATGTAGGCGACCGGATCGCCGGCCGAGGTGAGCTCATTGCGCATCAGACCGACCACCGTGAACTTGTGGCCGCGCGTGCCGAGCGGCACTTCCTGGCCGAGCTGCAAGCCGGCCGATTGGTCGACGATCATCTCGTAATGGCTGCGCAGGATCTGCCGTCCGGCGATGAGGCTGTGCGGCCCCCCCGGCCGGCCCGGTTCGAAACCGGTGAGGAACATGCGCAGCGGCTTGCCGCTCAACACGGTCTGCACCGACTGGTAGGTGACGGAGCCGGCGCGCTCCACGCCATAGACGCGCGCCACCAGTTCGCGCGTGTCGCCCGGAATGCGCGAGGATTCGGCAAAGGGTCCGTTGGTGCCGGCCTCCACCACCCAGAGATCGGCATGCGCGGCGCGCGCCTGCCGCAGGGCGTCGTCGATCAGCCCACCATAGACGCCGGTGATCACGATCACGATGCCGAGCAAGAGGCTCAGCCCGAAATTGGTCAGGATGAAACGCAGGAGATTATGCTTGATGTCGCGGTAGGCGAGATTCATCGCGGTGGCCCGCCGCTGATCTTGGCGGCACGGCCGATGCGCAGCCCGCTCGCCAACTGCACCACCACTTTCGCCCCGGGCGGCACGCCGCCGATGATCTCATAACGGCCGTCGAGCAGCCGGTGACCGAGCGTCACCGGACGTTGTTGCAGGTGTCCGCCCTCGACCGTCCACACGGTGCCGCTCGCCTTGCCGAGCCCGATGATCGCCGCTTCCGGCACCAGCAGGGCATCGCTCAGGCGCAGCGTAGTGATATAGACCTCGGCCTGTTCGCCGAGGTTGGCATAAGCGGGAATCCGGTCGAAGGCGACTTCGACCTTGCGCTCCTCGTTGACGCGGTCGCTCTCCGGCTGGATGCGCGCGACGCGTCCCTTAAGCCGCTGGTTGGCATGCGAACGCAGCACGATCGTCGCCGGCTGGCCGACCTTGATCTCGCCGGCTTTGCTTTCGTCGATGTAGGCGAGCACCCAGATCGTCTTGGGATCGATCAGCGTGAACACCGATTGGCCGGCGCTCAGGGCGGAGCCGCGTTCTTTCAGCCGCGCCGTCACCATGGCGTCGTAGGGCGCGGTCAGCGTATGGAAATCCAAGCTCGCCTGTTGCAGCTGCCGTTGCGCCTTGGCGTCGTTGATTGCGGCCTTCGCCACCAGCACGTCGCTGTTGGCGAGATCGAGCTCGGCGCGCGCGGCATCCTGCGTGGTCTTGGCGGTCTGCGCGGTCTCGACCGAGGCGACATTGCTCTCGACCAGTTTCTGCCGGCGCTCGGCGATCGCGCTGGCATTGGCGAAATTGGCCTTGGCCTTTTCGACGCTGGCCGTGGCTTTCTGCAGACTAGCCTCGGCCTGTCCGACCGCCGCCGCCGCCCGCGCCACTTGCGCGCGCTGCTCGCGGTCATCGAGGCGGGCGAGCACCGCGTCCTTGGGAACGCGCTCGCCGACATCGGCGCGCAGATCGACCAGCACGCCGGCAATCTTGAAACCGACCTGGGAGGTAACCCTTGCCTCCACCGTCCCGAGGCCGAACACCTCAACCGGAACATCGCGCGCGGATGCCGCCACCTGCACGCTCACCGGCCGGAAGAACATCGCCCAGCCGCCGGTCAGCACGGCGGCGGCGACCACCAGCACAACGGCGAGCACGGTCAAACGTTTTGCGTTCATGCCATCCCTTTCGTTCCACGAAAGTAGCATGAATACTATCGGCCGGCATCGCCGCCGGCTTTGACGGCAATCAAAGGGCGCTCAGTCCGGAATCGGCGTGGTCGGCGCAGTCGGTGCGCCCGCCGCCGGCGAATGCTGGGCCGGTCCGCGCAGCACCCGCTCCTCCAGCACGATCACGAAGCCCAAGCCGAGCGTTAGCATCAGCCCGCAGGTCACGAACACGAAGCGGAAGGCCATGCTGAGCGCAGGCCCCGACGCCGTGTGGATCAGCGTCTCCACCGGGGTGCCGGTAGCACCGCCGAGACCGCCCACCACGATCGCGCCCAACACCGCCACCACCAGCGACGACAGCAGCGCACGGAAGAAATTGGCGGCGCCGGTGGCAATCCCCATCTGATGCTGCTTCACCGCGTTCTGCATGCACACGGTCGAGATCGGAAACACGCTGCCGAGCCCGCCGCCGATCACCGCCAGCAGCGTCAGTACGGTCGCCACGCCGAGCGACACCGGCCAGATCGACAACGTCACGAGCCCCATCAGCGCGCAGGCGAGGCCGACAAACGGCATGCGCTTGTAATGCGTGATGAACATCAACATGCGGCCGGTGATGGCAGAGGAAAAAACGGTCGCACTCATCAGCGGAATCAGCGCCAGGCCCGATTGGCTGGCCGACAGGTGCAGCACCACCTCGAAATAGAGCGGCACGAAGATGGTCATGCCGACCAGCGTCGCCATCGAGCAGGAACCGGCGAGCGCGGCGTTGCGCACCACCGCATTGGCGAGCACCGTCAGCGGCAGGAACGGATCGTCGATCGACGCCAGCCGCCAGGCGAACAGGCTCCACAGGATCGCGGACGTCAAGAACAGCGCACCGGTCTCGAGCGAAAGCCAGGCGAAGCGGCGCCCGCCCCAGCTCAAGGCCAGGAGCAGCGCCACCGCCGCCGCCATCATCAGCACCGCGCCCAGGAAATCGAGCCGGCGCTTGCGCGGATGGAACGGCACGCGCTTGAGCACGTTCGACGTCATGCCGAGCGCGGCGAGCCCCATCGGCAGGTTGATCCAGAAGATCAGCGACCAGTCGATATGCTCGGTCAGGAAACCGCCCAGCACCGGCCCGAAGACCGAGGAGGCGGCGAACACCGCCGCGATGTAGCCCTGGTAGCGGCCGCGTTCGCGCGGGGAAACGATGTCGGCAATGATGGTCTGCGCCAGCGCCATCAGCCCGCCGCCGCCCAGGCCTTGGCAGGCACGCGCGAGCACCAGCGCCGTCATGCTCGGCGCCAGCGCGCAGGCGAGCGAGCCCAGCACGAACAGCGTGATGGCGATCAGCATCATGCCGCGCCGGCCGTGGATGTCGGAGAGCTTGCCGTAGAGCGGGGTGACCGCCGTGCCGGTCAAGAGATAGGCGGTCACCACCCACGAGAGATCGCCGAGGTCGTGGAAATGCCGGCCGATGGTGGGCAGCGCGGTCGCGACGATGGTCTGGTCGAGCGCGCCCAGGAACATCGCCAGCATGAGGCCGAGGATGATGGTGCGGACTTCCGGATGACTGAGCGCAGCCGGCGCCGTCGCGGCCGGTATGCTGTCCCTGTCGTTGTTTTTCTTAGTGTGACGTTGATCCGTCATGGCCGCGCTTGATGCCGCGCCGGCGCGTCCAATGCAAATGGAAATGCGCGGGGGCTGGCGCATAGCCGGTAGTCGCGCCAGACTTGACTGATGCGAAAGTGTCTGCCGGCAATCGCCCTGCTCGCCGCGGCCCTGGCCGCGCCTGCCGCCGCGCGCGACAAGCTGCCGCCGGGCTTCGTTTATCTGCGCGCGGTCGCCCCGGCGATCGCGCAGGACATGCGCTATGCCGGCGCCGACTATTTCACCGGCCGTCCGCTGCCCGGCTATGGCGCCGCCGCCTGCCTGCTGCGCCGCGATGCCGCGCGGGCGCTCAAGCGGGTCGAAACCGATCTCGCGCCCCTGCACCTCGGTCTGAAAACCTACGATTGCTACCGCCCGGCCCGCGCGGTGCGTGCCATGGCGCGCTGGGCGCACGATCGCAAGCGTGACGGCATCGAACGGTTCTATCCGAACCTGCCGAAAGACGAGTTGTTCGCGCGCGGCTACATCGCCGCCCATTCGCGCCATTCGACCGGCATCGCGGTCGATCTCACACTGGTGCCGTTGCCGGCGCCGAACGTCGCGCCCTACGATCCGCACATGCGATACGGCGCCTGCACCGCGCCGGCCAGCCAGCGCGCGCCCGATAGCAGCCTCGACATGGGCACCGGCTTCGATTGCTTCGCCCGCAAGAGCTGGACCGCCAGCGCCGCCATCACGCGCGCGCAACGTCGCAACCGCATGCTGCTGAAGGCCGCCATGCGCCGGCGCGGCTTCAAGAACTACTTCCGCGAATGGTGGCACTTCGAATTCGCCGGCAGCGCGCCACGGCGGGCTTACGATGTGCCGATCATGCCGCCTCGTCGCTGATGCGGCTGCTACGCTACGTCCTCGTCCTGCGGTCCTGCACGCTCGGCATCCAACAGTGCATGGAATTTCGCGCGAACGGCGGTTTGTTCTTCACGCACCGCCCGCGCCCAGTCGAGCGCCATCTCGATCGACAGGTCATATGTGCTATCAACCAAGTCCTCACCCGGAGGCCGCCGCCAAGCCGGCAGTTTGTCCTGCTCGGCGCGATAGCTCGCCTGTTCCGCGAGCGCTTGGCCGATGAGACTCCACGCCTCGTCATATTCCCGCGTGAGCGCGTCGAGCTTGGCCTCATATTCCGCCTCGGCCGCGATCGCCTGCGCGCGCTTGCAGTCCGCGTCGGCGCGCGCGGCGCTTTCGGCATCGGTGGCCTTGAGCCCGGCCGCGAACGGCTTGCCTTTGTCGGCGCGGCAAATGAAACGGCCGCCGCTACCCTTGGCCGGCGCGAAGCGCTGTTGCGCGCGCCAGGCGCGCGGCCGCGCCCCGTCCGGCGTCCAGCGATAGCGTGGCTTCCAGTCGTGCTTGGCGGCGTATTTGTAGATGGTGCGCTCGGTCACGCCGGCAAGCTGCGCGATCTCGCGCACCGGCACCGCCGAACCTTCATAGAGCGCGCGCACGCGCGCGGTGACGTCGGTATGCACGCCGCTTGCCGCAACGTGTTCCCCTCTTCCTGACACGGCGTGTTCCCCTCCCCCTTGCACTTCATTCTCCCCTCCCCCGCTCGCGGGGGAGAGGTTGGGGGTGGGGCCATTTTCTGCACGGGCTGCGCGGTCGGCCTCATCCTCGACCATCGCGCGATAAATCTCTTGCGCCTGCGCGCGCACGGAAGAGCGGCGAGTCATGGCATCCGATTCAGTTGTGGGAGAATGCCGGAAGGCTAAGAGCGCAGCGTGACGCTGTCAAGGAATACTTTCCGTTAACGCGCGAAAGCATCGACCGATCGAGTCCAGTCCGTCTCTCCTTTCGCCTCTGGTACCCATCTTATCGGAGGTTATTGAATCCGCTTTGCCATCAAAAACAGACATCCGGCGGCACAATGGGCGCGCCCGTTAAGGGCCGATACCGGATATTCCTCGAAATCGTTACGCTTCCTCCATCAGCCATAGCGCGGAGAACAAGCGCGTACGCGACGCGCAATCCAGTTTCATCATCGTAAGGCTCTCTCGTGCAAAGTTGCTTCGATTGCACCGGCGGTCCAAAGCGCTTCGATCGTGGCCAGCACGTTCCCTTGATGCAAAAGCGTCTCTACACGTTGCGGTTCAGCCAGCGATCGCCAAAGTGCGGCTTCCGCCGTATCCGCTGGGCGGGCAAAACCCGGCAACCCCGGCGCGACCAGCAGTATGTGCGGCTCAGACATCGGCGGTAACGGGCCTTGCCCTTCGATTGCCAGCAGCAATTGCTCTAACTCGGCGAAGAGCGCAACAAATGCAGCATGTGGACTCGCGCAAACCATACATTCCGGTTCATCGAGCTGGGCCACATCCGGCGGGATGAATTGGGCCGCTACGGCCTCTGCACACAGCACGGCATGCTCCAGCCGACATAGGCTGAGCGCATGCGAGGGGTCGGGTACTCGCTGCGCGATGAATTCGAGAAAGGCTGCGGCTTCGGCGGCGAAGAAGGAATTGGTGCCGCCGCCGCCGTCCACCCATTCACGGATCAGTTCGCGCCGCTGCGCGAGCGGCAGAATCGACAGTGTCAGCCGCGCGCCGATCGCGGCGCGGGATTCGCACCACGAACGCTGAATGCGCGCGGTCGCACGAAATCCAGAACTTTCGAATATACGTACGAGATTGTGCCGCTCCTGCTCCGACAGATCGAGCCCCTCGCAGGAAATTTGCGCGCCCTGCCTCGCGCGTACAGTTCGGCCCAGCGCGGTCTGAAATGCAATCAGGGACATGTGATGTCCTATGACGATCGGCAGCGATTCCAAATGCCGCGGGCGCGTGCGAGTTCATTGACGATCAGATCGGCGCCGATACCCGGGACATGTTCCTCCAGCACCTCGAACACCACACCGCCGGCCTGGGGTGTGCGCGGCAGCGTATATTCCAACAGCTCCCAGACCTGCTCTGGCACCCGGCTGTCATGCGCGTCCATCCAGAAACCTTCCTGCCAGGAGCCGCCGGCCACATGAAATTCGCCGACGCGGTCCAACCGCATGTGATCGATCATGGCGAAGGGGTCGCGATGATGGTTGACCGCGTTGCACCAGACATTATGCAAATCGAGCAGTTGAAGGCAGTCGCCCTGTTCGCAAATGGCATTCATGAGCCCGACGTCGTCGCCGATCTCAGGGTCGCTCGGCAGTTCGGGAAGATAGTGAGCGGTGTTCTCGAGCAGGAACGGGACGCCGTAACGTTGCTTGATGGCAGCGCTGCGCCCGGCGACGAGTTGCACCGCCTCCACGGTCGCCGGCATCGGCATGGGTACGCCAATATTGAGCGTGTGCGCGTCCTGACCGATGGTCTGGAAAATGAGATGCTCACTATGCCATTGGAACGGCCACAGTGTTTGAAAACGATCGAGCATTTCGAGGTAGGCGGTGTTGCAACTATGCGCGGAGCCGATCGAAAGCTCGACGCCATGGACCACGATCGGCAAAGCGCCGCAGACGTCCTGCGCGCGCTTGAGCCGATCGGGCAACAGTTCGAGTGTCCCGCCGCGCCGTTCCCGGCACAGCACTTCCGGTGTGACTTCGACAAAATCCACTATGCCGCCGCGATAGACTTCGAGCGGCAGCTGCTGAAGATAGGGAAGCCCGATACCGAGCGCGGCCAAGGCCGCACGTTATTCGTTGATCTGCAGCGCGTTGACGCCGAGTTTAGCTAAGTCAGGCGGCGGATCCGCCACCATGTCGATACGCAAGAGCGCCATGCGGCCGCAGCCTTCGCAACCGAGAATGCCGCCGACTTTGGTCAAAACATCATGAAGAGACTTCATTTTCTGATCGCGGATATTGAGCTGGAGGGTAACAGACCGTGCACGCGTCGCCATGGTGCTCTCCCTGTCATGAATTGAATGCAACTTTAAGAGAAACGAAAAAACGTTGCATCTTAGAGTAGCGATCAAGTTCGAGCAACAAAAAGACCACGATCAGAAAAGCTATGATGATGACAGCGGATTTTGCGTGTAAATGCGCCGCATGCGATCGCGCTACCCCCTTTGTTCAGCGGTAACATTTTGCTGCCCACTTTTTTTAGCGGAAACATTTTATCGGAGTTCCGTCGCGCTGCTGCGCGAACGGCAAGCCGGCTAACGCGAGGTGCTCTCACTTTGCTTTCGCGCGCTTCGCCCTCATTTCCCTTTGCCGGCGCGCTTCGCGCGCACGGAGGAGCGGCGGGTCATGGCATCTGATTCAAGTGTGGAAGAATGCCGGAAGGCTAAGAGAGCAGCGTTACGCCGCCACAAAATATGTTACGCCAATGAGCGAAAGCATCAATCGATCGAGTCCAGTCCGCCTCTCCTTTCGCCTCTGGCACCCATCTTATCGGAGATTATTGAGTCCGCTTTGCCATCAAAAACAGACATCAGGCGGCCCAAGAGGCGTGTCCGCTAAGGGCCGGAAGCAAACCTGCTCTACGAATTGATCGCTTTCCGTACCAGCGGGATGTTTAGGCGGTACGGACGTGCAATGGATCAGCCCCTATCCATTACCGAAATCGGAGCGATATTGCGGGTCATTTGTGTCGCAGGCTTCACAGTAAGCCGCCCTATCCGACGGCTTAAATAAATCGCTGGACGATCCACGCCCTTTTCAAACAGGGCTGCAACAATGAGTGAAAATCCTACGCCCAATATGACTGTAAGCACCTTTGCAATCAGCGTTCCGCCGAGGTCAACAAGAACGGCAGAAGTAAACGTGAGCAGAATCGAAAAATGGGTCAGATATAAACTAAAGGAGATGCGGCCGAACCATCGAGCCAATTGCGAATTCAAGGCGCGCTGCGCCGGAGCCACCATGATAACGCCGGAAAAAAGAAGCATGGCTTCAAGCAAGCTTTGAGTATGGAAAAGGTCCAACACGCCAGGCAAGCCAACGTGCGTAGTGTAAGCGGAGGACAGATTTGCCAACCAATGCCAGCCGCTATGGCTGGATACGGCCACACCGCATATGAAAGCAGCAATTCCAGCAATTTGAACTGGACCACGCCGTGTCAGCGCGTGCCAACGAGGAGACATCAGCAGAGGTGCGATCAAGTGGCCAATTACGAAAAGACTAAGAGGATGAGTTCCTAGAAAGGCCAGCAACAAGAAGCAAACGGCCAGATGGAACACTCGCCCTGCGAGTGATCGAATTGCGACTAATATTAAGACCAGCAAAGACCCATAGAATTCGAAATGCAGTGTCCAAAGCGGCGCGTTGAACGACGTTGCCGTGCTCGGCACATGCCAAGCTGTTAATAAATACGCCGGCCACAACGTGGTCTGCGGCCCAGTATACCCGGTCAGCAAGCTGTAGAACGTAACTTCCTTTAACACGGACCACAAACCAATATTGTGCGGTCCGATAATAGCAAGCCAGCTAACAGAGCCGGTCATTTCGCCAGCGACAACATGTGCTCCCGCAAATAGCCAGAAGAGGAATGCAGCGAGAAGTATGCTGGCGGCCATCGGTAGACCTAAACGCACAAGTCTACGTCCGAGCCCAACACCAATTGCGTAGGGCTGCGAAGAATAAGAATACGTAAGCGCTGCGCCGCTGATTAAGAAAAAGACATAAACCGACGCGTAACCATCAATAACGAAGAAAGCCGGGGCATGAATGACCCAGGGGTCCGATTTGTCGGATGTTTGAATCGAATGCAAGAGCCCGATCGCGGGCAGAAACGCGGTGCAGTAGTGGAGCCCCACCACTTGCAAAGCCGCGATGCCTCGCAATCCGTCCAAAAAATCGACACGTTGAGCCTCTTTCATCTCAACCTATAGGGCTTTTGGTGGCGTCCATCAAAAACCTGTATTTTCTCTCGGAATGTCGTGAGACTCGATCAAATAATCGAAAATCATCGAGCTATTCTTAAGCTATCAAGTCGCTCTTAACATTGGACTACCCCATTAGCGTAATTTAGAGCTTCGCTTCGGGGGAATATTGACCTGCGCGCCTTGCTCGCTGGCAAGCGTCCGATCCAGTCGGGCAATTGGAACATCTCGTCTCAGGCCTTGGACCGGGCAGCAATGGGCCCATGATGTTACGAGATTGCCCTTTGGTACAGCATTGCCAACAATGCTGGAACTCGTCCGAAATGCCTGTTGTGGGTCATTAGCGGACCTAAATGAAATATCCATTCCGCGCCTGCTCAGCCCTCAAAAGCCGACATCATTTGGCACGAGCGCAATACTTGCTGCTAAAGCCACTTCCGATAATGAAAAGTATCGCGCGCTGTATCATTCCATGACGTTGTAAGCACGCGTCGTTGATCCGAACCGAAGCCGGCTACCGCGAGGTGCTCTCACTTTGCCTTCCCGCGCTTCGCGCCTTTCGGCCACTTCCCCGGCCAACTCACGATGTATTCCACCAACTCTTCGTCCGGCACGTCCTTCTCGCTCGCCGCCACCCGCCCGCGCACCGAGATGCCGGCCTCGTGCACCGTCTCCTTGCGGCCCGACTTGAGCGGGTGCCACCAGGCCAAATCCTTGCCCTCCGCCACCAGCCGGTAGGCGCAGGTCGGCGGCAGCCAAGTCAGCCGCTTCACGTTGCGCGGGGTCAGCCGCACGCAGTCATCCACCTTGGCCTGCCGGTGCGCATAGTCGCGGCAGCGGCAGGTCTGGTCGTCGAGCAGCTTGCAGCCGACGCTGGTGTACACCGTCTCGCCGGTGTCGATGTCGGTCAGCTTGTTGAGGCAGCAGCGCCCGCAGCCGTCGCACAGGCTTTCCCATTCGCGCTTGCTCATCTCGCTCATGCGCTTGCGGCGCCAGAAGGGGGCGGTGTCGTCGGGCTTTTGCGTGCTCATGTCCGGACTGGCAAAGACGGGGATAGCGACCTGCCCCTCCCGGCCGGTCCGGCCCGGCCCGTTGGGCCAAGGCGGAGGCGGGGAAGCGACAGGGAGGGCGTAGCACAGATGCCGGCCGCGCGATGATCCCCTCGTCCGCCATCCACTGCCGGTACGAAGCAACCACCGGTGCACGGCAAGGCGTTTTCGTCCTGTTCCGCCGCCCCGCGCCGCCTCGGCCGGCGCGCCAGGGGCGAAACCGGCCTGATTTCACCGCATTTCCCGTTCACTCTCCCACCGTTTACCGCTTCGCCGGCATTGGCCGCGACCACCCCGATCGGCTACAACAAGCCGCCGGCGCCGGGCGCCGCGCGTGCCGTCCGATAAGCCGCCGTTTCGCGAGAGAGCCGAGCCTTGCGCGACCTGTTTCCCGAGGACTGGAAGCCCAACGTCAAGAAGTGGCTGCTGGGCATCGATTCCTGGATCGATTTCAGCCTGTTCCGCGGCGGCATGGGCCTGCGCGAGACCTATGAGCGTTTCTCCACCTTCATGGACCGTTTCCACGTCGCCGGCTGGCGGCGCTGGCTGAACGAGTTCACCTCGGAGGCGGCGACGCTCGGCACGGTCGGGCTGATCGTGATGCTGGCGCTCGCCATGCCCGCCTTCCGCGAGACCTCCGACAACGACTGGCTGAAGAAGTCGGAACTGGCGGTGACCTTCCTCGACCGCTACGGCAACGAGATCGGCACCCGCGGCATCCGCCACAACGATTCGATCCCGCTCGACCAGTTCCCCGACGTGCTGATCAAGGCGGTGCTGGCGACCGAGGACCGGCGCTTCTACGAGCATTTCGGCGTCGACATCACCGGCATCTTCCGCGCCCTCGTTACCAATGCCAAGGCCGGCGGCGTCGTGCAGGGCGGCTCCACCATCACCCAGCAGCTCGCCAAGAACCTGTTCCTGTCGAACGAGCGCACGCTCGATCGCAAGATCAAGGAGGCGTTCCTGGCGCTGTGGCTGGAATCGCGGCTGACCAAGAACGAAATTCTGAAGCTCTATCTCGACCGCGCCTATATGGGCGGCGGCGCCTTCGGCGTCGACGCCGCCGCGCGCTACTATTTCAACAAGTCGGCGCGCGACGTGAACCTGGCGGAAGCCGCCATGCTGGCCGGCCTGTTCAAGGCGCCGACCAAGTTCTCGCCCAACGTCAACCTGCCGGCGGCGCGCGCGCGCGCCAATGTCGTGCTCGACAATCTGGTCGACAACGGATTCATGACCGAGGGTCAGGTGTTCGGCGCCCGCCGCCACCCCGCCACCCCCGTCGACCGCAAGGACGAGCAGGCGCCGAATTACTATCTCGATTGGGCCTTCGACCAAGTCAAGAAACTGGTCGACACCTTCCCGAAATCGGTGACCGAACGCGTGTTCGTGGTGCGCACCGCGCTCGATCCCAATCTGCAGCGGGCGGCGGATCTCGCAGTGGAGAATTCGCTGCGACAATATGGTCAGCAATACAACGCCCATCAGGCGGCCACGGTCTTGATGAGTACCGACGGCGCAGTGCGGGCGATGGTGGGAGGGCGCGACTATGGCGCCAGCCAGTTCAATCGCGCCACCGACGCCATGCGTCAGCCCGGCTCCTCGTTCAAGCCTTACGTCTATGCGACCGCACTGGAACACGGCCTCAAACCGAGTTCGATCGTGGTCGACGCGCCGATCTGCCTCGGCAACTGGTGCCCGCATAATTACGGCGGCGGATACCGCGGCGCCATGACGCTGATCACGGCGCTCACTCATTCGATCAATACGATCGCCGTGCGACTGTCGGTCATGATCGGCGACGGCAATGCCAAGCTCGGGCGCTCCCGCATCATCAAAACCGCGCGCGACATGGGCATTGTCACGCCGCTGCCCGATACGCCCTCGCTGCCGATCGGCGCCGATGCCGTCAACGTGCTCGAGCATGTCGGCGCCTACGCCACCTTCCCCAATCTCGGCATGAAGGTCGAGCCGCACGCGATCCTGGAAGTGCGCACCGGCAACGGCAAGCTGATCTGGCGTTACGACCGCGACGGCCCGAAGCCGAAACGGGTGCTGCCGGCGCATGTCGCGCAAGAGATGATCACCATGATGAACAGCGTGGTGGAGAACGGCACCGGCCGCCGCGCCCGTCTCGATGGCATCGCTGCCTCCGGCAAGACCGGCACCACCAACGCTTATCGCGACGCCTGGTTCATGGGCTACACCGGCAACTTCGTCTGCGGGGTCTGGTTCGGCAACGACAACTACGACCCGACCAACCGCATGACCGGCGGCTCGCTGCCGGCCATGACCTGGCACAGCATCATGGAATATGCCCACCAGGGCATCGAGATCAAACCGCTGCCCGGTATTCCAGTCCCCGAGCGCAAGCTGCCGGTGATGGCCGTGCGCCAAGATAAAACCAATGAGCCGCCGCCGCCGCCGCGCCCGGTCATGCTGACCAAGAAGGGCGCCGATATTCTGGGTCACATCGAACACATGATGGACGCTGCCAACCGCGCTTTGGGCCCGCTGCCCGAGGCCGCCACGGTTGACAAGAAGAAGCAGGCCGCGCGACAAGGCGACGCGCTCGCCTCGGCGCTGGAGGGTCGAGCTTTTGAGCGCAACTGATTAGCCGCACACCTGCGACCGGCGTAGTCTCACCGGGTCCCGAATCGAGTTCCTCTTCCACCAGCGGATTGACCTTGCGGCTGCTACTCGGAACGCTGTTCACGCTTGTCATCGCCGCGATCGTCGGTCTTGGCGCGACTTATCTTGCGCTCACCCACGATACCGCGTTCGGCGCCATGACCATCGGCAGTTGGACGGCCTTTCCAAAAACCGGGACCGTGGATATCGACCCCTACGCCCGCGCGCTGCTTGCCCGCACGGGTCGGCTGCCGGTCGCGCTGGGCGATGGCGTCTCCTTCATCGCGCGCACAGACGACAAGGGCCGGCCGCTCGACGGCCGCTGCGAGGTGCTGGTCACCGGCGTCACGCCGGCAGCGCGCTTCTGGACGCTGACCCTCTACACCGCAAAAGGCGAGCTCGCGCCCAATTCGGTGCACCGTCACGGCTTCACCAGCCAGGAAATCGTGCGGCGTTCCGACGGCAGCCTGCAGATCGTCATTGCCCCGCGCGCGGAGCCCGGCAACTGGCTGCCGACCGGTGGTATCGAACATTATGTTCTCGCCCTGCGCTTCTATGACACCTCGGTGGGTGTTGCCACCAAGGAAGGCCGCGAAGTCCCGATGCCGGCCATCGCCACACGGAGTTGCCCATGATCCGTTGGCTGCTCCTCCTACTCGGCGGTTTGCTGCTCGGCGGCATCGTGCATCTCGCCACCATCTTCATCCTGCCGCGCACCGCGACGCAGGACGCCTATTCGCGTCTCACGCCGATTGCGCCGGTCAACAAAGTGGTCACGCTGCCCGAACCGACGCCGGAAAAGGCGCTCATGCCATATATGGATCCCGCTTTCGCCGAGTCGGTCTGTCGCTATGATCTTTCGCAAGGCCCGCTCAAGCTGAGCGTGCCGCTGAGCACCGCCTATACCTCGGTCTCGTTCTATACCAACAAGGACGTGGCTTATTACGCCATCAACGACCGCGCCGCCGGCCGCGGTGCCATCGTGCTCGATCTGATGACGGCCGAGCAGCATAGTGAAATGCCGGAGAATGAGGACATCACAGCGGCAGACCGGCTGATCGTCGAATCGCCGACGCTGACCGGCCTGATCGCGATCCGCGCGCTGGCGACGGAGCCGGGCCTGATGCCGACGGCGCAGCAGGTCGTCGCCGCTGCGCAATGCAAGAAGACAGAGGAAGCCAAGGCTTCAAATTAATCAGCGCACCGACGCCAAACTCTGTTCGCGGGCACCGATCGGCGCGGAATGCGTGCGGTAATAGGCGATGCGCGCTTGCAGGTGATGGATTTCGCGATCGACTTCGGCCGCCTGCGCCGCCGGCGTCGCGATCACCAGCCGCTCGAGCGCATAGCGATACCCGGCCGTTCGTGCAATCAGATTGCGACGCACCAACGCCACGATCGCGGCGTTCTCGCTGACCCGCCGCAGCGCGTCCTCGCGCTCACCCGGCGTCAATTCCGACACGTAGGCCAGGCTCTTGCGGCGCTTGGCATCGATATCCGCCACCCGCGCGGCAGTTTCGAAGAACTGCGGCAGCCGGGTGATATCGTTTCGAACGTCGTCGGTAAGCCGCGCGTAGCGCGCCAAAGGCGAGCGAACCTCCGACTCCTCGAGGTGGGTCCAATAGGCGGTAGCGTCAATAGTGCCATGACGAGCATAGGCGAGCAGACCGTATTCGCCGGCGACCGAGTACCACTGGTGCCGGTTGTAGGGCGGCTCGATGAGCGGATAAGCAAGATCGCGCAAGGTCCGTTCGTCGTCGGTCAGTTCAAAACTCGACGGCAGTTTCGTGCTACCGGCCAACGCGGCAGGGCCAATCCAATCGTGGATATCATCCTTCACCAGCGAGGGACGTATTTCGTTGAAGTCGCCATTGGCGCAGCCGGTCAGCAGCACGGCCAAGGCGAATGCACATATGGGAAGGCGGCAAAGGAAGCCCCATTTCGGTGGCAGCGGCGTGGGGCGCATCGGGTTCCCAAGTATGGATAGTGTCAGCGCACCAGCCGGCGACGCCGACGGCGACCGGTTCCGGTGCCGGAATGCGATGTGCCTTCCGATCCGTCGGGATCGCGCTCGATGCGGATTACCGGAAGAATGATGACGGTTGCAGGCTCGGAATTGGTACCGGCAAATCTGCTGCCGCGCAAAGAACCGGCCTCGTCGGGAAAACGGATGACTTCGCCCATTGCAGTCCCCTTCTCCGTCCGGCACGCGGCCGTTTAATGTACTAACGCATGACCTGATCCGAAAACCCAATTCCCACGATACGAGACCATGCGTGACGACCCGCCGGATCGGCGCCTTAGCCGAATTTAAGGACGCCGAAGGTTAACGCTCTGCTAACGCGATCGTCCTAATCTGCCCTCGGATTTGTACGTAGCGTGGTCAACATGCAGAAATCGACCGCCCACCTGCCGCTCAACGGCCTGTTTGGTCATGCCGACCGGGACAGCATTGCCGTCCGCTCAAAACTCCTGCGTGTTCTCACCGATCTCTATGTCCAGAAGGCTGTTCATAGCAGCGAGGAAGAAACCCAATATGTTGAGCTCGCGCTCGGTTTGATCGATGCGGTCGATGCGGCGACCCGCGCCACGGTCGGCATTCAGCTTTCGTGCTATCCGGCAGCGCCCGAGGCAGTCCTGCGCCGGCTGAACGGTCAGGCGGCGTCACCCGCCACACCAATGGCAAAGGCAGCGCCCGTCGCGCCGGCCGCCGCGATGCCCACCACCGAAGCGTCGCCGGCCATGCCGACGGCCAAGCAGTCAACACCGCCGTCGCAGGATCTCGCCGCACTGTTCTTCATGGCCGGCGCCGACGAGCGCCGCTTAATCCTCACCAATCTTGGCGCCAGCGTTCATCCAACCGCTCAGCCGCCGGCGCCAGCCTCGAACGAGATGATCCGCCAACTCGAAGCTGCCGCGCTTTCGCGCAATACCACCGAATTCACGCGCCTGATGGAAAGCGCATTGAACATCGGCCAAGAAGTGGCCGCGCGCATCGTGCGCGATTATTCAGGCGAGCCCGTTGTGGTGGCGGCGAAGGCGCTGGGCATGAAAGCCGCGGTGCTCCACCGCATCCTTTTGTTCTTAAATCCGGTGGTCGGCCAGTCGGTCGAACGTGTCTTCGCTCTCGCCCAGCTTTACGACGATATGACGTACGCCGCCGCGGCGCGTATGCTGGCGATCTGGCGCAAGGATGGCGAAAAACGGCGGCCGGTTCATGCGCCATATCTCTATGACGACGAGCGGCATCGCGCCCGGATGTCGCCGAGCCCGGCACGGCAGCAGGACGACAGGCACGACACCACGCCCGTGCGCCAGCGGTTCGGCAAACGCTGACCGGCGCGGTGTGACGCGCCGCACTCACCTTCCATTGTAGGCGAATATGTCGAATAGACTTGGATACGACGCGCGCGCCGGATACGAAGCGCGCGCGATCGCAGAGCCATGACGCCGCACGACGATCAGGCGGTCGACCTCACCCTGCAGAAAGGCCGTCAGGAACTTATCGTAGTTCTTGAACGACACGCACCCATTCGACTGGCCGTTCGGACCGAGCATATAGGTATGCGCCAGCATGCCGTCGCGGCCGAACATCTTGTTGTCGTCGACCGGATTGAGGCGAATGGCACGGACGCCGTGGAAAAGCCGCTCGCGTAACGTCAAACGATAGACATTCGGCGGCGTCGGCCCGCGACCCTTCAGTTTGATGTAACTCGGATCGTCCAACCCGCGGCCTAAGCCCGAATGTGCCTCCAGTCTTTCGCCGTTAGGCATGTAGACGGTATGCGCTTCGATATCATAGACCGCCGTGCGGCTGCCCGCAGTGGGCGTCGCAATCGATTTGTCGGGCATGTGGCGCACAGGCGGGCGCTTCTCGGTGATCGCAGCCGGCGGAATGGAGGCGACAACCTCCGGCGCGGCGTGTTCGACTTTCGCACGCGCAATCTCAGGTATTTCCGGCCGTGATCGCGGCAGCGGCACGTGCGGCGGGCGTGCCGGTGCAAGCGCCACGCGTTTGATGGCGGGCAGCGGTAGATGCGGCACGGATGCCACGGGCGCGGGCTTCGGCGGCGCGGAAGGGGTCAGCGCAGCCTCACGCATCATGGCGGCGCGCGCAACCGCGCGCGACACGTGCGGCGCATAGGCGGCCTTGTACCAAATACTGACCGCAGCAAATGCATTCGCCGCACCGGCCTGGAAAGGGTGTTCGTTCACCAGCGCGAGCGTCGCCGGACCGATGGGCGTCCGCGCATGGATTTGCGGATTGGTGGAAAGCGTGGTGGCGACGATCCATACGCCGCCGACGGCGGCAAAGACCGCGACGGTCGCGGTAGCGGCCACGGTTCCGAGACCGATAGCGGCGCGACCAAAAATCCGGCGGCAAGCGGGGAAAACGAAAGCGCGTCCAACCAAAGGTGGGGCGCCCGGGAACGTCGCGCTTACATACGCCATGATTTACGCTACTCGAACGAAACTGATTATCAGCAAGCCATGGCGAACCGGTCCGGCGACTGCACCGCGACCGCTCTCTAGCCTTCGAAAGATCCGGAACCCGCCCTGACCATCCCGATCCGCCGCATCACGCCCCACGTGACGCCGACAACAATGCAGCGGATAGGGTTAACCGCTTGTAAATTTGGAAACAAAACCGCCTATTACGCGGATCGCGGTACGCTGGCGCGGGTGCCAGATCACGTCACTACATGGTCGAGAAAATGACGGCCGACACGGTCTTCCACTTCGACCACCCAGACATCGGGATCGAACTTGATCTCGCGCGCAATGCGGACCTCCGCATCGGCCTCGCTCACAGGCGTCACCCCGCCCAGCACGGCTGTGAACACGCGGTCGGAGGGGCGCGCTTCGTCAAACAGCGATTGCGGAGCCGGCCCGTAGAGCGTGACGGTGCCGTCGAGCCGATTGACCAGGATGAACACCGCGCCGGCTTCATCGGCGCCGCGCCGGCGCACGGCGGCGAAGGCGCCCTCCACGCCGCAGCGGCGCAAATAGGCCGACACCCAAATTCCGGATTTCAAGCGCATGGGCTTGGCGTAGCACGAAGCCGGTTACTCACTCCAGCGGCAAACCGGTCATGGCGCCAAGCGCACGCACAAGCGTGTCCGAAACGCGGCCGGTCACCGGCAACTTGCGATCGCGTTCGAACTTCTCGATCGCCGCGCGCGTGTCGGCATCAACGATGCCGGTCGGCTTGATCTGGCCATAGCCGAAATCGGAGAGCGCGCGCTGGATGGCCTGGACTTTCTTCGACGGCGCCAGCAGGCGCGCGATCGGATCGTCGTGCGGCGCCGGCGCGCCGCCCGCCTGCACGTTGGACGCGGTGATGGCCTGCAACATGGCCGCACTCGCTTCCGGCGCCAGGTTCAGCCTAGCCGCTTGCGCGAAATCGCGCACGGCGCCATCGGTTGCGGCGCCCCAGATGCCGTCGACCGTGCCCTTGTAGAAGCCCTTTTGGCCCAGCGCGCGCTGGATGTCGGCGATCAGCTGCGTCCGGCTCTGCGCCACGGGCGGCTGTGTGGGTTGCTGTATGGCGTGCGCCGGCGCTTTCACCACCGCGTGCCGCGAGGCAAAGATTGGCGCCGGATGCGGCCCACGCTGGAGAAACAAGGCATTGATGAAGATCGTGGCGATCGCCGCCGTCCCCACCAGGATGGCGACGAACTCCCGCGGGTGCTGCATGATCGCAGACCCTACCCGGCTGCGCTCGACCGTTGCCGCCTGAGCCTGCTTGACCGACTTACGCACTTTTCTTGACCTTGAATTTGGCAACCTCAGCCAGCTCCCCTGCGCGCTCGGTGACGAGCTTGATCGGGTCGACGGGCCGGCGGCCCTCGCAATCAAGCGGCAGCCGCACGGTCACCCGCGTTCCTTCGTTCAAGCGGCTGCGAATATCCATATCTCCGCCGTGCAGATGGACCAAGCCTTTCACGATCGACAGACCAAGACCGGAACCGTCATGCCGCCGGTCGTAAGCGGCGCGCGCCTGGAAGAAGGCCTCGCCCAACCGCGGCAGATCGTCCTCGCCGATGCCGACGCCATTGTCTTCGACGCTGATGACGAGCTTGAGGCTGTCACTGCTGGCGCCGACCGTCACCCAGCCACCGCGCGGCGTGAACTTGATGGCGTTGGAAATGAGATTGATCAGGATCTGATTGAGCGCGCGGCGGTCCGCCACCACTTCCGGCAAGCCGGCAGTGATGTTGGTCTTGAGTTCGACCCCGGCATCACGCGCTTTCAGCGCCAACAAATCACAACAGCTCTCGATCACCTGCGCGGGCGCGAAAGGTTCAGGCGTGATCTGGAAATTGCCTGTCTCCATCTTCGACATGTCGAGGATGCCGTTGACCACCGACAAGAGATGACGGCCCGATTCATTGATCAGCCGTGCGTATTCCATCTTGCGCGCATTATCGAGCGTGAGCGTCTCATTGCCGAGCATGTCGGAGAAGCCGATGATGGCATTGAGCGGCGTGCGCAGCTCATGGCTCATGGTGGCCAGGAAGCGGTTCTTGGCGGCATTGACCCGCTCGGTTTCCCGGCGCGCGATCTCCAATGCCTGCTCGTGGGCCTTGCGTTCGCTGACATCGCGCAGCACCGCCACCACTTCGCGCGCGCCATCCGGGGCGTCTTCTGCCGTCCGATCGAGCGGACGGCAACGCATTTCAATCCAAACGAAATAGTCGTCGCCACCGTCGATGCCATTGCAGCCATTGCGGCGGATACGGAATTCGACCGAGCGGTCTTCACCCAGCGCGGCTGCGTCGGCGAGCGCCGTGAGATAGGCCGGCCGGTCGGCGACGTGCACGCGATCGAATAGACCGTGCGCCATCAATTCGGCAACACGCACGCCGAACAATTGCTCGGCCGCCGGCGACACGAACAATACCGCGCCATTGCGCCCGTGCCGGGTGATAACGTCGGTCATATTGCGCGCCAGCAGGCGGTACCGGTCTTCCTCGGCATAAAGCAGCCAGAAACTGGTACGCGCAAGCTGCTCGGCGCCAAGCGCAAGACCTGTCGCATAAAGCGACGCCGAGATGATGCCAAGCGCAGCCAAAGCACCATGCTCGGCGGACACCGGAGCCGGCGGCGGCAGCAAGTGGAGCGCGCTCAGCACCAAGAGCAGGCCGGCGGCGGCGAGCGCGAAGGTCGAGGCGAGCGCCACCACGCGACGCGAAGCCGAGAGTGCCGCTTCCAGCGGCACTACCACCAGCCAGATCGCCGCGAACGAGCCGATACCGCCGGTGCGCCAAGCCACCGTCGCCACCAGACCGGTAAGCGCGATCGAGGACAGCACGTGCGCGCTCTCATAGCGCCCGGTGCGCGAGAGGAAATACGAAATGAGGATCGGCGCCACCAGCCAGGCAAACACCCCCATCTCGAGTGCGCTCGGTACGCCGCGGAATGCGAGGTAGACCGGGAAGCAGGCGAGCGCGACCAGACTGCCGAGCAGGCGCGGTGCGATGAAGGCACGATGGCGCGCCGCCGTCAGCGCGTCCTGCTGCGCCGCCGGATGCACCAGCGTATCGACATAGTTCCACACTGGCGTGAGGAAACTCACAGACCCTGTCCCACGGCTCGAGTTTACAGACGCGTCCCTTTTCGGGCGGACTCTAGCGGAGCCCCGCTTAAGCGAACGCTAAGGCGGCGGAACCGCGGCCCCCATGGATGAGGCGCCGCGTCATTCCGATACACCACCCGTATGCATTCGCGGCGCATGGTGAAATTTCAGTTGCCGTTTCCTCCGCCGGCCTGCCGCCGTTATCGCGCTGGTAACCATGCCGCGGCGGTCGCGCCTGAAATTGCGCCAAGAATGAAATGTTAAAATTTGAGTCGAATGCGACACTTTCAAATTTGACGAAAATTTGCTGCGCATTCACGTCGAAATTGCCCCAAATCCGCGTGACAACGCCAACGCGGGGTTCAGGGCCGTCTGCTAGTCTTTGTATCAAAGGCGGCAGAAAAGCCGCCAGGGACGATAATAGGTGGGTCATGTTTTTTCTGTTGCGAATGGCGTTTTGGTTGGGCGTCGTTTGCGTGCTGCTGCCGAGCGGCGGCTCCCGCTCAACCGCGCCCGAAGCTCAAATCAACGCGACGGAAGCCGTGACGGTCGCAAGCGCCGCGGTCTCCGACATGCGCGGCTTCTGCGACCGGCAGCCCAATGCCTGCGCGGTCGGCGGTAAAGTAGCGAGCGCGCTCGGCCACAAGGCCGAGGCTGGCGCACGCACGCTCTACCGGTTCATCGCCGGGCAAGTCGGCGATATCACCGCCTCGATTCCGGCACGCCAGACAGCGGCCACCACGACGGCCGGCCCAAAGACATCCGCCCAGAAGACGGCAAAGATCGTTCCCGTCTCCACGCAGGATAACGGCACGCTGACCGCTGCGGATCGGGAACCTCCGTTGCGCGTACAGGTCCCGCTGCCACCGCGCCGGGCCGTACGAAGCGCAGGTCCGTCGGCCTGACACCAGGCTCGATTCCCTCATTTTTGGTGCTGGCGGCTGCGTCATCGTGGCCGGCACTTGATTTTTTCGCTATCGGCAGCCACGAGCCTATATATCTACGATAGGCTCGCCGGAACCGCATATCCGAAGAATTGGTGCCATGGCTGCAATCGACGAGATTATTGAGAATTTCGAACTGCTCGACGAGTGGGACGACCGCTACCGCTATGTCATCGAGCTCGGGCGTACCTTGCCGCCCCTGCCGGACGCTGACCACAACGAGACCAACAAGGTACGCGGTTGCGCCAGCCAGGTTTGGCTGGTCAGCCACGTTATACCCGATGGCAATGGCGGCCCCGAATTGACCTTCGATGGTGACAGCGATGCGCATATCGTGCGCGGGCTGATCGCGATCCTGTTCGCGCTCTATTCCGGCAAGAATGCACGGGAAATCCTCGCAACTGACGCGATCGCCGTCTTTGACCGGCTCGGCCTGCGCGAGCATCTGACCCCACAACGCTCGAACGGTCTGCGCTCGATGGTCGAGCGTATCCGCAACGACGCCCAGGCCGCGCTGGCCGCGGCGGCATAGACCTATTCGGGATCGACCGCAAAGCGCACATTGTCCGCCAGCCATGTGCGCAAGGCGGCGTGGCCGCGGCCACGCAAGTGGCCGGCATAGCCGTAATGTCGCGCCAACCGGTCGAGTGCGAGTTGCAGCACCACCTTGGCCGAACGCTGCGGCCAGGTGCGCTCGCGTTCGACGTCTTCCAGGCCTTTGAGGAAGCAGCACACGTCGAGCAGGATTCCAGAGAATTCCGGGCCAACCGCATCGAGCGCCTGACGCACGCTCTGACGCGCGGCCACCATGACTTCGGTCGCAACCGCCGCATTCTCCCTGGAACCGCGCCGGCCGGTCGCGATCGGGCTGGCCCAATTGGACGTGGTGCGCGGCATCAGATTGGCGCGGGTAAAATCGGCGCGCAGCCGCTCGCCCGCCTGCAACTGTTGCGGTTCGATCAAAGCGCGACCGTCACGCCCGCGCCGGCGTGCGAGCCAGGCCAGCGGACTTTCCGCCTCGTCAACGGTCACGGTGTCTCGGCCGAATTCGCTCGTGATCTGCCGTTGTGCCAGGGCGAGATGGTCTGCGCGAAAGGAATTGATCTCAGGCTTGAGTGCTTCGCCCGAACCGGCCTGCGGTGCCGGCACTCTTGTGCGCCTGGCACTATTCATGGGCTCCCCCCACAAGCCGGGGAGCAGTAGGAGCGATCGATCGTTTCGAGACTGGGCAAGGGCGGCCTCCGTTAGGATCATTAACCTAACAGGATTATTGGCCTATCAGCAAGAGGAAATATGAAAATTATCATACCGGCACGAGCACCCGCTCCCCCGCGTGCACGCGCGGGGGGCAGGTCGGACCCGCAAATGAAGGAGCCTTATTTCGAACGCCGGCGGCGTTGCTGGCCAAGCCCCATCTCCTTGGCCAATTGCGAGCGGGCGGCAGCGTAATTCGGCGCCACCATGGGATAATCGACCGGCAGGTTCCATTTCTCCCGATATTGCTCGGGAGTCATGTTGTATTGCGTGCGCAAATGGCGCTTGAGCGATTTGAATTTTTTGCCGTCTTCCAGGCACACGATGTATTCGGGCGTAACCGACTTTTTTACCGAGATCGCTGGCTTGAGCGCTTCGACCGGTGCTTCCGCCGAGCCGCCGGAAACACGGGTGAGCGCGGCATGAACCTGGTTGATCAGGCCGGGAATATCGCCCGCCGGCACGGTGTTGTGGCTCAAATAGGCGGAAACGATCTCCGCCGTCAGTTCAATGTAACTACCGTTGCCCGTCCCATTGCTCATCGCCGTCTTCCTGCCCTAGCCCGGTCCCCACAGCCGGCATATTTACGAAAATAATTGCCCTCGTCTTTGTTATGCGCGCTTCAACTGATGCTGACTGTCCGGCTGACGTTTAATAGCTTGAAATATACTAGCGTAATTCTGTTACGGCAAGAAAAAGATGCCTCCCGCAAGAACAACACTTAGAATTTCACTACTCGATTGAAGGAATACCTGACGGCCGTCTTGGCCGGTGACGGGCGGATCTCCGCCCTCGGCCGTCCCTGTCAAACCTGCCTCCGGCGCACCGGGAAACGCCATGCCGCGACTCAGGTGGCGCTCGAATAATGCGAGCGTCGCACTATGTCCTCGGCTTCGATCAGGTCCCGCCGTTCTGTTCCAAATAATTGCGCAGGTCGTTGATCGAGGTGAATCGCAGAGTGCCCTGCGGCAGCTCCGCTTCTATCGAGCCGTCGACGTAAAGTGTGTAGCCCATGCCATCGACGACACCGGACTTCAGGATAGGCACGTTGTGCGGCTTGCCGCCCTCGTCATGCTGCTCCGGTTCCGCTGGCTTGGCCGAAGCCGGTTCAACAGCGGGCGATGGTTCGGCCTTCCGGGCGAATTCCGATTCCGCTTTCAATTCCGCCATAGGCCCGGCCCTGGGTTCAGGTTCAGGCTGGAGTACAGGCTCGGGCGCAGCTTCAGCTTCGATCTTGGGTTCGACTTCAGCGCGGCCTGCCGATTCTGCGCTTTTGGGCTGTGCACTCTTGAGCTCGGCACTCTTAGGCTCCACAGCCTCGGGCCCGGCAGTTCGTCGCAGCGTATCGAAATGCATTGCCTGAGCGCCGGGCGGCAAGGCCGATGGTTCTTCCGCCACAGTTGGTCGTGGCTCTTCTGATCGCGGTCGCCTCGGTATCGGCGGCAAGCGCCAGCCATGATCCACTTCAGGTTCCGCTTGACGCTCGCCGACTGCGCCCAAGCCGAACGGCAGGGCGTGCCGCGCGGCCTCTTCTTTTTCTGCCGGCGCAGGCGGTGCGGCCGGTTGGAATGGTGAGAGCGAAATCTGCTCGTGTACCTCTACCGGCGCCACGTCCGGGTTTGGGAGCGTCGGAACAGCAGCAAATTGATCTGCTGCCGGCTTTTCCTCGACTGCCGGCATGGCGAGGGGTGACGCGGCCGGCTGCGGCGGGCGCGGGGTGCCCGATTTCGGCCGAGTTGGGAACGGGACGCGGCCGGCAGCCTGGGGGCCCCCCCGGCCTTCCAACATTTCCGCCGGGCGGCTGGGCCGATCCGGCATCTGCGCGCCCAAAGCCTCCGCGATCCGCTTCAACTGCGACACCACGCCGGCCAGGCCGATCACGATTAGCCCGCCGACGGCCGCAGACGTGCCCGCCACAATGAGCGAGTTTCCGAAGCTCAGCTCGATCGAGGAGCCAAATCCGATCGTGATGGCGCCCAACGCAAAGGCGAGACCGCCAATTATGTATAACAGCACCGACATGGAATTCGCCATCCTCCCTGTTTGGCCAGAATTTACCGTACGGTTAACGTCTGGTACGGGAGTACCGACTAAGCATTTCTACCAACGGGAGATTCTCATCTTTTTGACCACCGACAGCAACCCCGTAAGGTTAAGATACCGGCCAAGGCCCTCAAACATGATTAACGTGGCCTCGCACCGGGATTCGCCGCTCTGACCGGTCTTCGCGGTTTGAGATCGGTGGTGCAGCCTACTTTCCGTGCCTGTCAAGCCGTTGCCCCGACCGGCGCCAGCGCCTAATTACTCAGCTCACGGAACTCGCCGGGGACGTGTCGGTTCAGAGTCAGGGACCGACTTATTCAACAATCA
>JAKAMD010000242.1 GCA_021823875.1 Pseudomonadota bacterium
CCCCGCGCGCGGATTTCCGCCTGGGCCGGCAGCGGCAATTCGTCGATGCGCGGCATGCGCGGGGCGCGCGCGACGCGTTCGGCGGCCGGCGGGATGAAGGCCCTCGGCGGCGGCGCTTCGACCGGCGGGGTCGACTCGACATGCGCCTGCTCAAACAGGGACGGCTTCATCGGCATCGGCCGAATCGAGACGTCCTCGATGGTGTTGGCCGGCGGCAAGATAGCGGCGGCCACCGCAGCCTGAGCGGCCGATTCGACATCGGGCGAGGCGGCCGGCTGGGCCACGCGTTCGCGCTCGATGCGCTCGGCCACACGTTGGGTCTCGGCGCGCATCTTGCTGGCGAGATCGCGCAGCGCATTCTCGGGCCTGTCAGCCTGGAAAGCCGGCGCGGGTTGCGGGGCTTGCACCGCCCTGACCAGTCTCTCGTGATGTTCCGGCTGACGCATGATGCCGGTATTGTCGATGCCGGTCGCCACCACGGAGACGCGGATGATGCCATCCAGGGCCTCGTCGAAGGTGGCGCCGACGATGATGTTGGCGTCCGGATCGACCTCGCCGCGGATGCGGCTGGCCGCCTCGTCGACCTCGTACAGCGTCAGATCCTTGCCGCCGGTGATCGAGATCAACAGGCCCTTGGCGCCCTTCATGGAGGCGTCGTCGATCAGCGGATTGGCGATCGCGGCTTCCGCGGCGGTGAGCGCGCGCTTCTCGCCGGAGGCTTCGCCCGTGCCCATCATCGCCTTGCCCATCTCGCGCATCACCGCACGCACATCGGCGAAGTCGAGATTGATCAGGCCTTCCTTGACCATCAGGTCGGTGATGCAGGCGACGCCCGAATAGAGCACCTGGTCCGCCATGGCGAAGGCATCGGCGAAGGTGGTCTTCTCATTGGCCACCCGGAACAGGTTCTGGTTCGGGATGATCAACAGCGTGTCGACCACCGCCTGCAGCTCGCTGATGCCGGATTCGGCGAAGCGCATGCGGCGGGCTCCCTCGAAGTGGAACGGCTTGGTCACCACCCCGACCGTGAGAATGCCGAGTTCGCGGGCCGTCTTGGCGATCACCGGGGATGCGCCGGTGCCGGTGCCGCCGCCCATGCCGGCGGTGATGAACACCATATGCGCGCCCGACAGGTGATCGCGGATCTCGTCGATCACCTCTTCGGCGGCGGCGCGGCCGACCTCGGGCTGAGAGCCGGCGCCGAGGCCTTCGGTCACCTGCGCGCCCATCTGAATGATGCGCTCGGCCTTCGACATGGTGAGCGCCTGCGCGTCGGTATTGGCGACGACGAAGTCGACACCCTGCAGCCCAGCGGTGATCATGTTGTTGACGGCATTGCCGCCGGCACCGCCGACACCGAACACGGTGATCCGCGGCTTCATCTCGTGGATGTCGGGAATCTTCAGATTGATGGTCATGCCTTTGCCTCTTGAATGCACGGGCAGCATGTTCGCCTTTGCGCAAGGGCGCCAACGCGATTGCTCGCCGCGGGACGAAGCCGGTCCGCCACCGGCTCGGATCTGGTTCCGTTGTTAAGGGTCAGAAGCTTTCGCGCAGCCATTGTCCGACCCGTGCCATGTAACCGCCGTTCCCTGTCATCATTTGCCGCGTTTTCCGCGGTTCGAAGTGTTCGAGATGCGCCGCCTGCGGATAGACCAACAGGCCTGCCGCCACTGCGAAGGCCGGCCCCTTGGCCGCTTCCGGCAGCCCGGCCAGGCCGAGCGGGCGGCCGATGCGTACCGGGCGCTTGAGGATGCGCGCGGCGAGATCGGCAATGCCGGTGAGTTGGCTGCCGCCGCCGGTGAGCACCACGCGCGCGCGCGGCTCGGCCGCGAAAGGCGACTGCGCCAGGCGATCGCGCGCCATTTCCAGGATCTCCTCCACCCGCGGCTTGATCATGCGCACGACCGAAGCGCGCGAAACGAATTGTGGAGGCTCGCGCTCGTCGTCTCCCACCGATGGTACCGTGATCATGTCGCGTTCGTCCGAACCGCCAGCCAAAACACTGCCATAAATCGCTTTGATTCGCTCAGCATCCGCGATTCGCGTGTTCAAACCGCGCGCCAGATCCATGGTGATGTGGTTGCCGCCGAGCGCAAAACCGTCGGTGTGCACGAACCGGCCGGCAGAGAAGACGGCAATCGTCGTGGTGCCGGCGCCAAGATCGATGCAGGCGGCGCCCAAGTCGCCTTCGTCGTCCGCCAGGCAGGCGAGACCCGCCACGTAGGGTGAGGCCACCATGGTCTCGACCGAGATATGGCAGCGTTCCACCAGCAGCATCAGGTTGCGCACGGTGGCGACCTCGGCGGTGACCATGTGCATGTCGACGCCGAAGCGCTGACCCAGCATGCCGCGCGGCTCGCGAATGCCGGTGACGGCATCGAGCGTGTAGCCGATCGGCAGCGAATGCAGCACGGTGCGCCCCCCGCGCACCGAATGGCGGCTGGCCGCCGCCAGCACGCGTGTCACGTCGGCATCCGTCACGACGCCGCCGGCAAGATCGACGTCGGCGATGAAACGCTCGCTGCCGAGCCGGCCGCCGGACAGCGAGACCACGACGGACTCGATCTGCAGGCCGGCCGCGGCTTCCGCGATGTCGATGGCCTGGCTGACGGCCTCCTCGGCCTCCACCAGGTCGACCACCGAGCCCCCTTTCATGCCGCTGGCGGCGGTATGGGCGAAGCCCATGATGCGCACGCCGTGCGAGCGCCGGCGCAGCACGTCCTGCGGCGATTGCGGCTGCAGCCGCGCGATCAGGCAGACGACCTTGCTGGTGCCGATGTCGAGCGCCGCCACCACGGCGGCCCGGCGCGGCGACACCGGCTTCATCTTGGGCGTGAGACCGAAGCGCAACACGGTCAAGCCTCGCCTCCTTTGCGTTTCTTCTTGTTCTTGTCGGCGGCCTTGAGGGCGGCATCACGCGCGGCAGCGGCCTCATCCGACAGCCGCACCGTGACGCGATCGGGCAGACGCAAATCGACCTTCACGATGTCGCGCGTGAGCAATTTCTTCGAGCGGTCGAGCTCGACCAGCCGCTGCAGCGCGTGCTCGGGCGCGGCTTCCGGCAATTGCACTTCGATGCCGCCCTTCAGATACAGGTTCCAGCGGCGGTCCGCGACCAGCACGGAAGCCTCGACCTGGTGCGCGATGGCGGGATAGCGCGTGAGCGCGGCAAGGAAGCCGGCAGCCTCACGCTGGGCCCCCACCCCCACCACCAGCGGCAGCTTGAGGAAGCGGTGCGGCACGAAAGGCTCAAGCACGGTGCCGTCGGCGGCGATCAGCGCGACCCCGCCATCCTTCTGCCAGAGCGCGAACGGCTTGCGCTCCTTGATCTCAACGCGCAACCGGCCGGGATAGAGCTTGAGCACGGCGGCATCGGCGATCCAGGGATTGGTCAGCAGCCGGGTGCGCACTTGCGCCGCGTTGAGGAACAAAAGCGACGTGCGGCCGGTTACGCCGGCGGTCGCCAGGATATCCTCACGGGTGACGTCGTGCTCGCCGCTGATCGCAATCTCGGAAATGCGAAAGCCGAAGGCGTTGGCCGCGCTATCGCAGAGCTCCTGCACATTGGCCGCGATCTCAGGCCCGTGGCCGCCGCGCTCGACGCCGTAACAAACCGTGGCGAGCAACAGCAGCGCGACCGCGGCCGAGCCGGCGCCCTGCGGCGGGGCGCGATCGATAAGGGTGGCCATCCAGCGATGCGCAAGCCGACGCGAGCGGCCGGCCGGCGCCGGCCAATCGGACACGAACGGCCCGGCGTGCCGGTTCGGCAACAGCAGGGATGCAAGGCGTGTTCGGCCCACGGTTAGCACCAGCTCCTTGAACCTCATGCCCTTGAGACGGAGAGATTTTCGTCTGCAAGCGGTGTTCGTTACGCGCACGCCTGTCCGGCGCGCGACACGCGCGACGCCGCCAAGACCCTAGTCTTCGAGCCATTTGGTAAATGATCAGTAAAAGTTTATGAAAAGTGAGTATTTGCCCGCATGGTGGTGGCGGCATAGCCGCCCCGCTTTGCTGGTCCACCGAAGAATGACGCAAAGCGGCCGCCCGGCGGCGGAGATCGCCCCAGGATTCAAGCCGAAAACCGCGCCACACGGTCAAAATGGCGGATGGGGACGGCCGCGAACACGCAGGCGGCATCGCCCTTCGAACGCAATCGCAGCAAGAGCTGTAGCAACAAGATACCGCGCCGGACGCGACGAGCGGGCTCAACTGTAGAACAGTTCGTAGTCGCGCGCGTAGATTTCGCGCACGACGTCCTTGAGCTCATCTGTGATCAAATCATCGCTCTTATATCTGGTTGTCTCATTGAATCGGAAGGAGAAAAACCACGTTGCCTTCTCGGCGCCGACCCATCTTGTGAAGAATGCGGACAGGGCCTCCCGGTCCTCCAGGTGCAGGATCGTATCCACGGTAAAACGGCCGCCGACCATGAGATTGAGATATTGCGGCCTGAAGTGTTTATCGGTCGATTTGAACTGATCCCGGAGCGTGGCGAACAATTTCGCGAAATCCAAACACGAGCGGGCGGGATCCGCTTCGGGGCTCAGATCGATCCCGTGATTTGACGCAATCGAATCCCGAGTCTCGAAATATTCGGGGTCATCGGAAAAGATCTTCGACAAGAAGCCGGAAACGAAACGCCGCAGGGGATCTCTGACAATCGTAAAACTCTCGGGGCCGAGCCGGAAATATGCGGCAAGCGCCTGCGGATTCAGGTCCGGCCCCTCAATCTTCCACAATGCCTTATCAGAGCGGTGGATATCGCCGAAATTGAAATACCGATAATCGTGATTGACGAAGAAAACAAAATTCAAGGCGAGCGTGCATGCCGACTTCGGATTCAAAACATACGATAGCGGCTTGCTGTTCCCAAATAAAATCGTTGGAAGCGCTTGCGTTTCGTGGATCTTGCCGTCGATCAGCAGCATTTCTGACCACCCAAGATTGTTCTCATCAAAAGCACCCGATACTTCGCCATGACGGGCAACGCACACTATCGAGACCAGAAACGCGCCCGTATCGTTTTTACTGCGCGCCGAATTCGCGCGCGATGAGATCGCGGTCGACCGAAAAGACGACGTCCCGCAGATACACGAAATCACGATTTAAATTCGCAATGTATTCGATCAGCGCGCGCGAATTTACGGTTCCCGGGATCAGGCCGTCGTGCAACACGACGATGAGGATCGGCGTGCGTCCGACCCATTCGGTGTTGGCGGCAAACAGCCCGGCGCCGTTCGCTTCCATGTCTAACTTGACGATGAACGGCAGCGTGTCTTGTGCGTTGTTGTCGTAGATTTCGTTGACGGTCACGCAGGTGACGGGCGGCGCGAGATCGATACCGTTGCCCGGATGGGCTTTATCGGGAGTCGTGGCCGACACGGCGGCATGCAAGCATTGAACGGGCAAACCCGCGGTGTTGGCGACCAGCAGATCGAAACTGTCACGCACCGGCTCGACGGCGACCAGGCGTGCCTTCTCGAACGAATGCGCGAAATAGACCGCGGATGCGCCGAAATTCGCCTTGATATCGACGATGAGCGGCTTCTTGCCGGTTCGTACCAACC
>JAKAMD010000243.1 GCA_021823875.1 Pseudomonadota bacterium
CATGGCTTCCGCCGACGAAGCCGATCACCGTCATGCCGGCCGCGACGCCGGCGGCGACCCCGACCGGGGAATCCTCCACCACGATGCATTCGGCCGGATGTTTGTGCATGCGGGCCGCCGCATGCAGGAACAAATCGGGCGCCGGCTTGCCGTGCGGCACGTCGCTTGCCGAAAACAAATAGGGCTCGAAGAAACGGATCAAGTCGGCGGCTTCCAGGCTCATCCGAATACGGTCGTATGAGGAAGAGGAAGCCACGCATTTCGGACCGCGCAGCCAGGAGAGCGCGTGCTCCACGTGGCTGTTCGCGCGCAGTTCGGCGCGGAACCGGCGCCGGATCGCCCCGGCGACCGTGTCGGCAAAGTTTGGCGGCAGCTTGCGGCCGGCGACGCTCTCCACTTCGGCGAATATGTCGGCCGGGCGCCATCCGGTGAAAAAGCGGGCCACCACGTCGGGCGTCAGGGCAAAGCCGGCGCGCATGAACTCCTGGGATACAACAGTGGCAACCAGCGGCTCGCTGTCGACGAGCACGCCGTTGCAATCGAAGATGACCACGCGGTTCTCCGATGCCTCGGCCGGTTACTCCGGCGCACAAGCGAACTGTGGGAACGAATCAACTGGGAGACGAATCAGTGCGGACGATAGTCGCGGCGGATTCGTTAATGAAAGCTGCATAGTACCGCAGATATGCGTCAAAACGCGTGCGGCGCGCGAAGGGTCGCGCGCCGCGGCAGCCATTCACGTCCGGTCGGATGACCGGCGCGGGATTAATTGAGCTTCTTGCGGACGTCCTCGATGCCCTTGGCGATCAGCTCGCCGGCGAGTGCGCCCTTGGCTTGCTGCGCCAGGATCTTCTCGGCGGCGGCGACCGCGGCGTCCGCGGCGGCGGCGCGCACATCGGCGGCGGCCTGGGTTTCGGCCTGGGCGATCTTGGTTTCGGCCATCTTGGTGCGGCGGGCGACGAATTCCTCGACCTTGGCCTTGGCATCGGCGGCCAGCCGTTCGGCCTCGGCCTGCGCACCGGCGATAATGTCTTTCGCCTCGTGCTCGGCCTCGCCACGCTTGCGCTGATAGTCGGCGAGCAGCGCCGCCGCTTCGTCCTTCAGCTTCCTGGCCTCGTCGAGTTCCGCCTTGATACGGGCGGCGCGATCATCGAGCGATTTGATGAGTTGGCGATAGACGCCGAGATAGCCCAGCAGGCCGATGAAGACCAGGAAGCCCAGGGCAACCCAAAATTCGGCTTCGTGCAACATCACCGGCTCCTTACCGCTTGAGCGCGTCGGCGACCGCGTCGGCGACCACCTTGTCGCCCGGCGCCGTGCCGATCAGCCGCTCGACGATGGTGCGGGTCGCGTCTTCGGCGATGCCGCGCACATTGGCCATGGCCGCCTGCTTGGTGGCGGCGATGGTCTTCTCGGCCTCGGCCAGCTTGGCGTTGAGCGCGCGCTCGAGCTCCTTGTGGCGCGCCTCGCTGGCGGCCGCCTCTCGCTCGCGCTCCTCGGTGGCGATCGCCTGCGCGCGGGCGCGGGCATCGGCCAGCGCCTTCTCGTAAGCCGCCAGCGCCTCCTCGGACTGCGCCTTCAGTCGTTCGGCCTCGGCGAAATCGTCGGCGATGCGCTTCTGCCGGTTCTCGATGACCCGGGCGACCTGCGGCAGCGCCCATTTCGCCATCAGCGCGTAGAGCAGCACGAAGGTGATGACCAGCCAGACGAGCTGCGAGGGGAAGGTCTGCGGGTTGAACGGCGGAAAGCCGCCGTGTCCGCCCGAAGGGGCCTCGGTACCAGCGGTATGTGCGGTGGACTCAGCCATCGTCTAAAGCTCCGGCGCCGGACGGCGCGCTTCGAATTAAAGCGCGAACAGCAGCAGGAGCGCGATCAGCAGCGAGAAGATGCCGAGCGCTTCGGTGATGGCGAAGCCGAAAATCAGGTTGCCGAACTGGCTCTGCGCGGCCGACGGATTGCGGATGGCGGCGGCCAGATAGTTGCCGAAAATGATGCCGACGCCGACGCCCGCGCCGCCCATGCCGATCGCCGCGATGCCCGCGCCGATGTACTTCGCTGCCACTGGATCCATGAGAGAACTCCTTCTGGTTTTGCCGACCGGACCGTCAGTGGCCCGGATGAATCGCATCGTTGAGATAGATGCAGGTGAGGATCGCGAACACGTAGGCCTGCAGGAACGCCACCAGCATCTCGAGCGCGGTGAGCGCGACGATCATCGCGAAGGGCAGCACACCGCCGACCCAGCCGATGGCGCCGAGCGCGCCGCCCAAGAGGATGATGAACCCGGCGAACACCTTGAGTGCGATGTGGCCGGCCAGCATGTTGGCGAAAAGACGAACGCTGTGCGAGATCGGGCGAGAGATGAAGGACAGGATCTCGATCGCGACGATCATCGGCAGGATGTAGACCGGCACGCCCTTGGGCACGAACAGGTTGAAGAAGTGCAACCCGTGCCGGATCAGCCCGTAGCCCAGCACCGTGAAGAACACCAACAGCGCCAGCGTGGCGGTGATGATGATGTGGCTGGTAACGGTGAAGCCGAAGGGGATCAGACCGAACATGTTCAACAGCAGCACGAACATGAAGATCGTGAATACGTAGGGGAAGAACCGCATGCCCTCGGCGCCGGCGGTCGAGCGCAGCATGTCGGCGACGAACTCGTAGGTCAGCTCGGCGGCCGATTGCAGGCGTCCCGGAACCGCCCGGCCGCCGGCGGTGCCGATGACCAGGAAGCCGGTGAGCAGCACCACGGCCAGCACCATGAAGGCGGCGGAATTGGTGAAGAAAATCTCCGCATGGCCGAACTTACCGAGCGGAAACAGGTTGACGATCTGGAACTGGTGGATGGGGTCCATGACGCCGTCTTAGTCGTTCAAACTTCTCTGGCGCACGACACCGGCCGCGCGCATCACATTGAGAACCCCGGCAGCGAAGCCGAGCAGCAAAAACACAATCAGCCCCCAGGGCGAGATCCCGAGCCAGCGGTCAAGCAGCCAGCCGATCACCGCGCCCACCAACACGCCTGCCACCAGCTCGGTCGAAAGCCGGAACCCACGCGCGAACGCCGACATGTCGGCGGCCTGACGAGGACCGGAGCCGTTTTCGGATGGTCGGTTCGCGGTTGCGAGCCGTTCGCCGAGACGCTGGAGCCTCGCGGAGAGGGCGGCCTCGTCGTCCGGCGGTTCTTTGCGCTCGCCCTTACCGCGCGTGCCGTCGCTCATGCTTCCGACCCACACGGATTCAAAGGCATTCGCGTGCCCCGCCGCCCTTAAAGCCGCGCGGACCATACTGATCGGGTTGGGCGAAGTCAAGAAGTGGCGCAATGGGTTAAGTTGTTGATATCTTGTAACTTATACGGAATTTCCCAGGCGGTTTGCGGCCCCGCATGGGTTACGATGGCTCGCTTGCGCTGGTGCTGCCTTAAGACGGTCGCTTGCCGGTGCTAATGTTTCACCAAGCGCCGGCACGTGCGCGCAGCACCACGAAGGGGACACGTCATGCGAAGCGTCAGGCTCGTTCTTGCCTTTGCCGCCGTTTGCGCTGCCTCACCCGCGCTGACGCAGCCACGCATCCTGACTGTGCAGGACGTGAAGCCGTCGCCAGCTCAGACATCGCCTTTGGTGGCGAATGGCGCGACGTCGGCGGTGCCGGCACAGCCTCATGGGGATGGCCTGCCGCCGGCGCCTCGCCTGGGGCCGCCGCCGGCTACGACGCCCGCGATTCCGCCGCGTGCGCAGGATCTCGACGCGGCGCCTCCGGCAGCGCCGCCCCAGCAGGCTCAGGATGAGCCGCCGCCACTGTCCGCGCACCCCAAGACCCAGGAGCGCTTGGTGGTTAAGCCGTCATCGGTGCCGCCCATTGCCGGCCGTTACAGCTTCAACCGCGTCGATGATGGAATCCTGCGTCTCGACAAGGCCACCGGCCAGATCGCCTATTGCAGCCCGCACACGGCGGGCTGGGGCTGCCAGGCCGTGCTGGAGAACCGCGCTGATTTGGAAAAAGAGGTCATGCGGCTGCGTGACGAGGTGGCGTCCCTGAAGAAACTGCAGGGCGAGATTGCAGGCTTGAAGAAGCTGCAAGAAGAGGTCGCGTCATTGAAGGGCTTGCGGGAGGAAGTCGCGGCGTTGACGAAGGAAATCGCCGCGCTGCGCCCGCCGCCGCCACCGCGTCCGCCGGCGCCGGTCCCGCCGCCAAGCGCCGCGCCGGGCAAGGACAACACCTTGAAGCTGCCGAGCGACCAGGACCTTGCGCGTGCGCGCGCCTATATCGCTTACACATGGCGCCGCCTGGTCGAGATGATCGACCAGTTGCATAAGGACATGATGGGCAGGCGCGAAGACGCGAACAGCCTGCCGCGCACTTAAGTTTGAATGCAATGCCCGGAAGGCTGTCCGCCATCACCGTGACGACACCGCAACTTGTCGCCAGCGCGACGCTGCGGCTCGACACGCCGGGCATGGGGTTCACCGAGATCACCGCGCAGGCGGCGAATTTCATTGCCGAGAGCAGCGCCGGCGACGGCGTGTTACTGCTCTTTGTGCGCCATACCTCGGCCTCGCTCACCATTCAAGAAAACGCCGATCCCGACGTGCAGACCGATCTCCTCGCCGCGCTCGATCGCTTGGCGCCGGCCGAGGCGCCTTGGATTCATGACTCGGAAGGGTCCGACGACATGCCGGCCCATGTGAAGGCCATGCTTTCCGGGGTCTCGCTGCACGTACCGGTCGCCGGCGGCGCGCTCGCGCTTGGCACGTGGCAGGGCGTCTATCTCATCGAGCATCGCCGCCGCCCGCACCGCCGCGAGGTGCTGCTGCAATTCATCGGCAGCCGGAAATAGCCGCGCTTACGGCGCCGATTGAAACAGCGCCCAACCGTAGAGAAGACTGGCGATGCCGGCCGCGTATTTGGCGACGCGCAGCTGCATCAGTTCCAGCTTCGCCCGCGCCATGCTGCGGCTGCGCTGATCCGCCGGTCGTTCATCGGCGCGCAGCGACAGCCAGGGATCGGAGCGCACAAAGCGTTCCTCGGTCAGGCGGCCGGCGCGCACCATCAAGACGATCGAAAACAGCAGTGCCACGCTGGCGCCGGCCTTGAAGCCGGCCGAGACCGACACTTCGAAGTTGAAGGCGACCATGATGAGACACGCCGCCAGCACCACGAAACCCGTGTCGCGCGCCATGGTGAGATAGGCCAACCGCGTAAACTGGCTCATGTCGTCCCCGTCACGAATCCTTCGGCAAACCGCCGACCCGCATAGAACCAGCTCCCGCAGGGCGGCGGTTCCGCCGCATAATTAAAGCACTGCCGGAGAAAATTGCCAGCCGCGGAAGGCCGCGGGGGCTTGCTGCACAGAGCCTCATGCCAAGGACAGCACCAGCGCCGCGCCATAAAGAATGCCTGCGATGGCGCCGGCGGTCTTGGCGAAACGCGGCAGTAGATCCACCTGCGCCCGGACCGGCCGTGTTCGCCCACCGGCCGCCCGTCGCCGCGCTGGTTGGTCTTGCATGCCGATCGAGCGCATCAATGGGCGATACCCGTTCAGATGCCTCATTCAGTTCCCGATCTGCC
>JAKAMD010000244.1 GCA_021823875.1 Pseudomonadota bacterium
TACGTGCCCTGGACGGATATGCTCGCCGTGCGCTGCGAGATGCACCGGCAAGCTGGACGTCTGCGCCAGCCACTGCACGAAGCCCTGAGTGAAACCGGCCGCCATGTGCTGCACGATCAGCACCGGAACCGGGAAATCCTCGGGCAGTGCCGCAAGGATCGCTTCCAGCACGGGTGGACCGCCGGTCGAGGCGCCGATCGCGATAACCTTTACTTTCGCTTCGGCCGGTGCGCGCGGCGCTTCGACCGGATGCGCAGCCTCGGACTGGCGCCGCGTCCGAGGCCAACGTTTGATTACCTTGACCTCGGACATCAGCTTCACCGTCTGCACCAGCTCGCCGGCGTTGGCTTCGTGGTCCGGATGGCCGATGCCCGCCGGCCGGCGCAGAACCGCCACCGCGCCCGCCTCCATCGCGCGAAACGTGGTCGCGACCTCGCGCGGATCCGTGCTCCCGCTGACGATGACGATGGGCGTGGGGTGTGTTTCCATGATCCGCCGCGTCGCCTCCAATCCATCCAGCCTGGGCATATGAATGTCCATGGTGATGACGTCGGGCCGTTGGCGCGCGACGGCGGCGAGCGCCTGCTCGCCGTCGTTCGCCGTGCCGATGACTTCGATGCCGGGATCGGCGCCTAGAATGTGAACGAGAAACTCGCGCACGACCGCCGAGTCCTCGACGATCAGCACTCTGATCACTGATGATTCTCCATGTGCTGCTCCGGATCGAACGAACACACGCAGTTGCGTCCGGCGCGTTTGGCATCGTAGAGCGCGTGATCGGCCGCCGCGATCAATGTTTCGCCGGTATTGGCGTCGTTCGGGAATCCCGCAAGCCCGATGCTGACGGTAACGTTGAGCGCACGCGTCTCGTCGATCGAAAATATATGTGCGGCTATGGCCGCGCGAACGCGCTGCGCCAGCACCCCCGCACCGAACTTGTCTGTTTCCGCCAAGATGACAACGAATTCCTCTCCTCCATAGCGGGCCACCACTTCATCCGAATTACGCACCTCGTGTTTGACGATGCCTGCAACCTCGCTCAGCACCTTGTCCCCGACAGGATGGCCGTAGTCGTCATTGATCGCCTTGAAATGATCGAGATCCAGCATGAGCAGCGAGAGTGGATGGCGATAGCGAATGCACCGCTTCAATTCATCCAGCAACCGCCGGTCGAATTCACGCCGGTTGTAGAGCCCGGTAAGCGAATCGCGGATCGACGTTTCTCTCAGCGCCTCGTGAGCCTTGTCGAGTTCAGCGGCCATGGTGTTGAAAACGCTCGCAAGACGCCCCAACTCATCGTGTCCTTCCAATTGCACGCGGTAGGAGAAATTTCCATCGCCGAACGCCCGCACACCGTCCGACAGCGCCTTTACCCGGGACAGGATCGACCACGCCAGTGCCGCACCCACCGATACGACCAGGGCAACGCCAAGACCAAAGACGCCAAGCACGATCTGCAACACCGTGCGCCCGGTTGCCGTCGCGTTGGCGAATCCCCTCTCGATTTCCGCGTCGTCGAGCTCATCGACCCGCTCTAGCAGGACAGCCGCGCGCGCGAACTGCGCGTCCAGTCGCTTCATTTCGGACGCCGCGGCCGAATTGCCTACCGGCTGCGGCAACGCCAGCAACCTTTCGCCGATCGATTGCGCTTGCCCCCACGTTTCGCGCGCCGAGCCAACCAAGGCGCGCTTTTCCGCGAGAGCGAATGACGCAGCTTCGAGCCGCTTAAAGAGGTGGTCCACCCGTTCGCTCAGCCGGGCGAACCTGTCGCGCTCCGCGCTCTCGCCATGAGCGACGTAATCGTTCGCCGGCTTTGCGGCCCGGAGAATCGCAATCTGCAGGGTCAAAATTGGCTCTATCTCCTCGCGCACCTCTTCGACAGCATCGTTAAAGGTTCCGATAACACTGTTGATGCCGAGCAGAGCACCGGCAGCCAATCCGAGCAGCGGCAACAGCATAATGCCGATGCCCGTGAAAATCCTCGCGCGCAATGAATCGCGGATGATATGCAGCATTCTTGTCCTTTTCGGTACCGTGTCTGCAATTGCAGGAGCGTTCATATCAGCCTCCGGATGACTTCCAGCAGGTTGCTCTGATCGAAGCTGCTTTTCACGATGTATGCGTTGGCGCCGACGTCGATGCCGCGCTCGCGGTGCTCGCGCGATTCCAGCGCCGTCACCAGCACGATCGGGATTTGCGCAAGCTGTTTGTCCGAGCGCAGCTTCGCCGTGAGATCGAAGCCGTCCATGCGCGGCATTTCCACGTCGGACACGAGCAGATCGAACGTCCCGGCCTTGAGCGCGGTGTAGGCATCAAGCCCATCGACTGCGGTGGTCACGTCGTACCCCGCCGATTCCAATATGTTCTTCAGCAACGCTCTCGAAGTGATCGAATCCTCGGCGACCAGGATAGAGCGCTTCGCCGCGGGCGCGCGCTGCTCGCCGCCGGCGCTTGCGGGCAGGCTTGCCGCCGTCCGCGTCGCCGACTGCATCAGATCGGGCACACTTAGGACCGGTACCACCTGGCCCGACCCCAAGACGCTCGCGCCGCCTAGGTTGCGCACGCGCTTGAGTTGCGGCCCGAGCTCCTTGACCAGCACCTCCTGCTCCGCCAGCACCGCATCGACCCGGAACGCGACGCGATCGATGCCCAGGGCGAGCACGACCACCTGTGCGTTGTCCGCAGACTCGCCCGGCGCACGCGGAATTTCCAGCACGTCGGCCAAATGGACCAGCGACAGCGCCTGCGCGTCGAGCGCGATCGTTTCGCGGTTCTCCACCGTCCGGATATCCTTCGCCGTCACCAGCGCCACCCGCTCCACGCCCACTGCCGGAATGATGAACATCCGATCGCCGGCGCGGACGAGCACGCCCCTGAACGTGGCCAGCGTCAGCGGCAGCACGATGCGGAAGCTCGTGCCTGCGTCCGGCTGCGTCTCTAGGGCGACGGTACCGCCCAGCCGCTCGACCCGCTCGCGCACGATGGCAAGCCCCAGTCCCCGCCCGGAAAGGTCGGTGACGATGGGGCTGGTGGAGACCCCGGACTGGAACACCAGCGCCAGCACCTCGCGCTCATTGAGTCCTCCCAGTTCCTGCGCGGACGCTATCCCGAGTCGCCCCGCCGCTGCCTTGACCTTCGCCGCATCGATGCCGCTCCCGTCGTCGGCGACCAGGATTTCCACCTTGTTGCCGTCCTTGTGCGCGACGGCAATGGTGAGCATCGCCTGCACGGGCTTGCCTTTTTGCTCCCGCACCGCCGGCTGCTCCACGCCGTGATCGATGCAATTCCTGCATAAATGCACAAGCGGGTCTTTGATCTGCTCGAGAATCCGCCGGTCGATTTCAATTTCGCTCCCGCGAATCGCCAGTTCCACCTGCTTGCCCTGTTCTCGCGCGAGCCCGCGCACCAGTCGCGGGAAAGCCTCCAGCAGCGAAGAAAACGGCAGCATGTGCATTTCCTTCACTTCGTGCAGCAGGCCGTCCACCATGGCGCTCAGTGCGCGCTGATCGTGCGCCGCGGACGCCTGCAGCTTGGTCAGCCGGTGTTCGAACGTTTTCATTCGCGCAGGCTCGGTGTCCAGATACTCGAGCAACTTGTTCAGTTCCCGCTGGCTTTCGATGGCGTTTGCCTTTTCTTGCAGTGGTCCGAATAAGCGTTCCACCGCCCGCATCGCAGGCCGCAGCCTGGCGGACTCTTTTTTCCAGGCGGCAAATGCGGCACTGATCTCCCGCAGCTCGCGCGCCCGCTCGCCCGCCGCCAGCCGCGGCGCAAGCAACTCCTCCGTTTGCCGCATCACCGAGTCGAGTTTCGCGGTGCGCACCCGTATCGTCCCGGCAGCGCGGTTGGAAGGCTGCCGCCCCGCGCCCGGATCGGAAATTGCGGCAGGCTCGGCCGACGCGGGAGAAGGCGCATCCTGCACTGCAGCGGGCGCATCCTGCAAAGCGTCCCCGAGCCGGCGGATCAGCATCCCGACCGCCTGCTTCTGCTCCCCGGTCCTGATCTGGCCTCCCGCGGCGAGAAGCCCGCGCAGCACCTCCAGCGCTTGGTGCAGCAGATCGAACAGCTGCGGCGTGGCGCCGACGCGGTTGTTCTTCAGCGCCGCGAACACACTCTCCAGCGCATGGCACACCGATTCCATTTCCGCGAGGCTCACCGCACGGGCCGCACCCTTGAGGCTGTGCGCTTCGCGGTAGATACCCTCGACGGCTTGCGCGCGCCGCTCCCCCACCGGCAGCTTTTCCAGCGCCACCAGCCCCGAGGACATCGCCTGGATGTGCTCGTCCGCTTCGACTCGAAAGGTCGCGAGGAGCTGTTTCAGGAATTCGCCGTTGTTCGTCGCCATGGCTTTACGCTGCGGTGCACCCGTCTCCGCTTGATCAGGCTTTGCTGCCAATCATGGAACCGAGCTTCCGTCCCAGTTCGTGCAGGTTGTGCGCGGCGGTCTCCGCCTGTTTGGTGCCGGACACGTTCTGCAGGCTCGCCTGCCGGATGTTCTCCATGGCGAGGGCCACCTGGTCCATGCCCACCATCTGCTGCTGGCTCGAAGCCGCGATCTGCGTCGCCGCCTGCGCCGCCTCGGTGACGCTCTCGGCCAGCTGCCGGATCGACTCGCCCGCTTCGCCGGACTGCTTCAGCCCCGCCTCCACCGCCTTCGACCCCTGCTCGGTCGCCAGCACCGCGGCGCCGGTCGCCTTCTGAATTTCGCCCAGGATCGTGCGCACCTGCGCGGTGGCCTGCTTGGACTGCTCGGCCAGACTCTTGACTTCCTGCGCGACAACCGCGAAGCCCTTGCCCTGCTCGCCCGCCCTGGCCGCCTCGATCGCGGCATTCACCGCCAGCAGATTCGATTGCTCGGCCAGATCGTTCACCGTGGCGATGATCTCGCCGATCGCCTGGCTTTGCTCCGACAGCCGCACGATGCTCTCGGCCAGCAGTTTCAATTGGCGGTCACGGAATCTCTCCACCTTGTCGATCAGCGCGTTGCTGACGGGCCGCACCGCCCGGGTCCCCAGCGCCAGCGCCTCCGCGCGTTTTCCTTGTCCCGCCAGATCGATGACCTGCGCCTGCGCCTGTTCGTGTTGCGCCTGCAAGGCCGCGACCTCGTTCATTTTGTCCAGCCCCTCCCCGGTGACGACGAGCCCGCGCATCTTTTCGACGGCCTCCGTGAACTGGCGATAGTCGGCCTGCAGGTCTTCCCAATATTTCTTCTGGAGATCAGGGTAAAGCAGGATGGCCCGATAATGCGCGATCTGGTCGCGCAACTCGAAGCGCAGTTCGTTGGCGCCGTCCACCAGGCGCTCGTTCACATCGATGAAGCGGTCATAGGTCGCCTGGGTGCGGTTGATCGCATAGAAAGCGACGCTCGTCGCGATCGCCAGCAGCGCCAGCACGACGACGTAGCCGCCGATGATTTTTTTGCCAATGGTCATAAGACCTCCTTCGGGATTTCGGTATCGAGATTTGCCGTCATACCTTGTACTGCTCTGCAAGTTGCTTCAGCTTCTGTCCCAGTTCGTGCAGGCTGTGTGCGGCGGTCTCATTCAGGCGCCTCAGCGCTCGCGCGGC
>JAKAMD010000245.1 GCA_021823875.1 Pseudomonadota bacterium
CGCGATACCGTCATCGGCGAGGGCACCAAGATCGACAATCTGGTGCAAGTCGGCCACAATGTCATGATTGGCCGCCATTGCGTGATTGTGGCGCAGACCGGCATCGCCGGCAGTTCGACTTTGGAAGATTTCGTCGTACTGGGTGCCCGGGCCGGCGTGACCGACAATTCAACGGTCGGCGAGGGCGCTCAAATTGCGGCCGCCAGCGGCGTGCATGGTACGGTCCCCGCGGGCGCGCGCTGGGGCGGCGCCCCGGCGAAGCCGATGAAACAATTCATCCGCGAGATCAGGGCCCTGGAACGGCTGACCCGCGCCAAACCAACCGGAGATGCCGGCAAAGGCGAATGAGACTATAAGCATGAATAAACCTGTTACCAGCCTCGACACGGCCGACATCAAGACGGTGCTCAAGCTTTTGCCGCACCGCTATCCGTTTCTGATGATCGACAAGGTGGTCGACATCCGCGGGCAGGAAAGCGGCGTTGGCATCAAGAACGTCACCGCCAACGAGCCGCAGTTCCAGGGGCACTTTCCCGACAATCCGATCTTCCCCGGCGTGCTGATGATCGAAGGCATGGCGCAGACCGGCGGCGTGCTCTGCATGTTGGCGATGGGCTCGAGCAAGCCGCAGCAGGTCTTTTTCATGACCATCGACAAGGCCAAGTTCCGTCATCCGGTAGTGCCGGGCGATACGGTCGAATATCACATGAAGCTGCGCGCGCACCGGCGCAACATGTGGTGGTACCAAGGCGAGGCCAAGGTGTGCGGCCAAGTCGTCGCCGAAGCTGAAGTCGGCGCCATGATTGCCGACCAATGAATGTCCCCATGATCGATCCCTCGGCGCGCATCGAGGCCGGGGCGGCAATCGGAACGAATGTTTCGATCGGGCCCTATTGCACCATCGGCAAGAACGCCGTGATCGGCGATAATTGCCGGCTGATCAGCCACATCAACATCATCGGCCACACCGCGATCGGCGCCGGCACGGTGATCTATCCGTTCGCTTCGCTCGGCACGCCGCCGCAATCGGTCAAATACAAGGGCGGTCCCACCCGCCTCGTGGTCGGCGCCAACTGCGATATCCGCGAACACGTCACCATGAACACGGGCACCGAGGAGGACGGGGGGCTCACGCAAGTGGGCGACCAATGCCTCTTCATGGTCGGTTCGCATGTCGGCCACGATTGCAAGGTCGGCAGCAACGTGACCGCCGCCAATAACACGCTGCTCGGCGGGCATGTCACGGTCGGCGACTATGTGGTGTTCGGCGGCGGCGCGGCGGTGCGACAGTTCGTGCGCATCGGCGATGGCGCCATGATTGTCGGCCTCACTGGCGTGCGCGCCGATGTCATTCCGTGGGGCACGGTGCAGGGGCCCTTGGCGTTTCTGGTTGGCCTCAATGTCGTCGGCATGCGGCGTCGGGGCGTGGCCAAGGCGGACATCCTCAAGCTGCGCCGCGCTTATCAGACGCTGTTCTTCGGGCCCGGCGAGTTCCGTGCGCGCCTCGATGCGCTTGAGGCCGAATCCGGCAATGATCCGCAAGTGGCCAAAATGATCGCCTTCATTCGCGCTGGAAAACGCCCGCTCACCATGGCGAGCAAGCGCGGCGAGAGCGACGAGGACGCATGAGCGCCCCGGCGGAGCTTTCGCCGCAAAGCCCGCTCGCCTTGATCTGCGGCGGTGGCAGCCTGCCGCTGGCGGTGGCCGACAGCGTCGCGGCGCGCGGTCGCCAGGTGCTGTTGTTTCCGCTGCATGGCGCCGCCGATCCGCACGATTTCGCGGGGCGCCCGCATCATTGGCTCTATCTCGGCCAGTTCGGCAAGTTCGCCCGCATCGCGCGCGCGGCCGGCTGCCACGATCTTGTCTTCATCGGCTCGCTGGTGCGGCCGTCGCTGTGGAATATCCGTCCCGATTTTCAAACGCTCATGGCGCTGCCCGGCGTGATCCGCGCTTTTCGCGGCGGCGACGATCACCTGCTCACCAGCGTCGGCAAGCTGATCGAGGAGCGCGGCTTCCGTCTATGCGGCGCGCATGAGGTGGCACCTGATATTCTGGCGCCGGCGGGCGCACTGACGCGTACGCAGCCGTCGGCGAGCGCGCGCACCGACATCGTGCTCGGCTTCGATTATCTGCACGCCGCCGGACCGTTCGATGTCGGGCAGGCCGTGGTGGTGAGTGGCCGTCACGTGCTGGCGGTTGAGGCCGTGGAAGGTACCGATCAGATGCTGGAGCGGGTCGCCGAGCTGCGCCGCAACGGCCGCCTGCAGGCGCCGGTGGGCAACGGCGTCTTGGTCAAGGCGCCCAAGCCCGATCAGGACAAACGCTTCGATCTGCCGACCATCGGCCCGCAGACCGTCGAGCGTGTGGCCGCCGCCGGTCTCGCTGGCATTGCCGTGGTTTCCGGCGCAACCGTGATTGCCGAGCCGGAGCGGCTGGTCGAAGTCGCCGATCGCGCGGGCATTTTCGTCGTCGGGGTGCCGGCGGCGAGTGGTGGGTGATGGCGATGTCGGCGACATCCGCCGCGCCCGGCCCGCATATTTTTCTGGTGGCGGGTGAGGAATCCGGCGATCGGCTGGGTGCTCCGCTGATCGCGGCCTTGCGCCGGCTATGCCAGGATCGTGTGCACTTCAGCGGCGTCGGCGGTGCACAGATGGCGGCGCAGGGCGTGCCAAGCCTGTTTCCGCTCGGCGATCTCGCCATCATCGGCATTGGCGCGATCATCGCGCGGCTGCCGGCCATCCTGCGCCGCATCCGCGAAACCGCCGACGCGGTGATCGCCGCCAAGCCCGACGTGCTGGTGATCATCGACAGCCCCGAATTCACTCATCGCGTGGCGCGCCGGGTGCGCAAGCGGGCGCCGTGGATTCCGATCGTCGACTATGTCTGCCCTTCGGTCTGGGCCTGGCGGCCGGGACGCGCCAAGGCGATGCGTTCTTATGTTGATCACGTCCTGACGTTGCTGCCGTTCGAACCGGCCGAACTCCAGCGGCTGGGTGGTCCGCCCGGCACCTATGTCGGTCATCCGCTGATCGAGCAGATCGCCGATCTGCGCCCGCGTGCCGGGGAGGCGGCGCGGCGTCTTGCCGACCCGCCGGTGCTGCTGGTGCTGCCGGGCAGCCGTTCGGGCGAGATCAGACGCCTGGCGGCGCTGTTCGGTACCACGGTCGGCGCGGTGGCTCGGCGCTATGGTGCGCTCGACGTCGTGGTGCCGGCGGTGCCGCGGCTGGCGGAGACCGTGAAGGCCGCGGTCGCTGACTGGCCGGTGAAGGCACGGGTCGTGGTCGATCCGGAAGAGAAGCATGCCGCCTACCGCGCAGCACGGGCAGCGCTCGCCAAGTCCGGCACCTCGACGCTGGAGCTGGCGCTCGCCGGCATTCCGATGGTCGCGGCCTACAAGGTCTCGGCGCTGGAGGAAGTGATCGGGCGCACGCTAATCAAGATCAAGACGGTCATCTTGGGCAATCTGGTGCTGGGCGAGATGGTGATCCCCGAATTCCTGCAACGGGCGTGCACGGCGGAGAATCTCGCCGGTGCGTTGGAACCGCTCTTGCATGACAGCGCGGAGCGTCGCCGCCAGCTCGAAGCCTTTTCCCGCCTTGATGTTGTCATGGGGATCGGTCAAAGGGCTCCCAGCGACGCGGCCGCGGTCGTGATTCTCAAGTGTGCGAAGGTGCTTAACCAACCAGCACGCGAGGGAATGGCGTCCGGCCCGTGATCAGCGTAACTTGCTCGCTCGCCGGCCGGTCGGCCGTAACGCGTAGCCATTGGCAGAAAGCTGGACCGTCCCGTGCCCGTTCCACCCCGCGCCTCGATTACCGCCGTCCACGGCTATCTGCCACCTGACCTGCTGACCAATGCGGAATTGGCACACCTGGTAGACACCAGCGACGCTTGGATCACCGAGCGCACCGGCATCAAGGAGCGGCATATCCTGAAGGGTGAGGGGCTTGGCACCTCTCACATGGCGGCGGAAGCCGTGCGCGGCCTGCTCAAGAAGACCGGCACCGATCCGTCCGAGGTCGACCTGCTGATCTGCGCCACCACCACGCCCGATCTGCAGTTCCCGTCGACCGCCAATCTGATCTGCGACATGGTCGGCATTCGCAATATCGGTTCATTCGATGTGCAGGCGGCCTGCTCGGGCTTCCTTTATTCGCTCACCATCGCAAGCCAGTTCATCGCGACCGGCGCCGCCCGCAAGGTGGTGGTCGTAGGCGCCGACACCATGTCGACCATCATCGACTACACGGACCGCGCCACCTGCGTGCTGTTCGGCGACGGCGCCGGTGCGGTGCTGCTCGAACCCGATCCCAACGGCTACGGCATCATGGACGCGCTGATCCGCTCCGACGGTTCGGGCATGATCCATCTGCACCAGAAAGCCGGCGGCAGCCGCATGCCGGCATCCGCCGAGACAGTGGCCAAGCGCCTGCACTATGTGCACCAGGAGGGCGCGGCGGTTTACAAATTCGCCATTGCCAAGATGGCGGAAGTCGCGCGCGAGATCATGACGCGCAACAATCTGCGCGGTGACATGATCGACTGGCTGGTGCCGCACCAGGCCAACAAGCGCATCATTGAATCGACCGCTGAACGCATGGGCATGCCGATGGACAAGGTGATGGTCACCATCCACAAATACGGCAACACCACCAATGCGACGATCCCGCTCTGTCTGTGGGACTATGAATCGCGGTTGAAGGCCGGCGACAAGATGGTGCTGGCGGCCTTCGGCGGTGGTTTCACCTGGGCCGGGGTGTATGTGCAGTGGGCCTATGACGGCGCGAAAGCGCCCAAGCTCAACGGCAAGAACGGAAATCGGAAGGGCGTGTGACCGTCCGTCACGCGGAGCCTGCGATAGGGCTTTGACCGGTCCGCTCGTTAGAGTGCCGCGGCCCCGAATGGGATAGCCGGTTATTCCACATGCAGCCTGAGGAGAGGTGGTCGATGCGCGCGGCCAAGACTGTGGCCGTCATCCTGGCACTTCAGCTGGGTGCCGGAGTAACCGTCGCCAGGACCGCCGAACAGAAGGAATTGCCTGGCTTCGATGCCGCGCGGGCCTTGAGCGGCGAGGCCATTGCCGCGGTTGCACTTCACGTAACCGGTTATGCCGCCGTCGAACCGCCTGAGGTGCCAGACAGGTTGCAGGAATTTGTGATTAGCGGCCAAGTGACGGAATGCTTCAAGGGTCCGTTACGGGCCGGTGACAAGGTCGTTTATTACGCCGTCACGGAAGGGCGCCAGGCAGCCTTCGGCAAGGATCATATCGTCTTCCTTCGCAAAGGTTCCGAGCGGAAAGATCATTGGGTGCCGGTCGAAGCGATGCCGTTCAGTAGGCCTGCGAGGGGATAGCACTCGAGGAGGAAGCGATTGGGCGCCGCGGAGTGGTGGACTGGATAGGCGATCTCGACTTCGCCGAGGCCTTCGCGATCGACTTCTTCCAAAAAGACGTGAAGGAGCGGCTTGAAGGCGCTGCGCACCCGCGCCGCGACCCCCGTGGCGGCGAGGCGCCGCTCGATGAGGCGCCGCCGGGGCTCGGGCTCGAAGACCCAGAGCTCGGCCGC
>JAKAMD010000246.1 GCA_021823875.1 Pseudomonadota bacterium
GACCTCATCGCCGGCGGACGCCTGCAACTTGGCATCAGCCGCGGCTCGCCCGAGCAGGTGATCGATGGATGGCGCTACTTCGGTTACGTCCCGCCCGAGGGGATGACCGACGCCGACATGGCGCGGCGCCACGCCGAGGTTTTTCTCGACGTGATCCGCGGCGAGGGCTTCGCCAAGCCGAACCCGCGGCCGATGTTTCCGAACCCGTCCGGCCTCTTACGCCTGGAGCCTTATTCGGAGGGCCTGCGCGAGCGCATCTGGTGGGGCGCCGGCACCAACGCCACCGCGGAATGGGCAGCGCAACTCGGCATGAACCTGCAAAGCTCAACGCTCAAGATCGACGAGAGCGGCAAGCCGTTCCATGTCCAGCAGGCCGAGCAGATCCGGCTCTACCGCGCGGCCTGGAAAGAGGCCGGGCACACGCGCACGCCGCGGGTCTCGGTCTCGCGCAGCATCTTCGCCCTGGTGGACGGCCGCGACCGCATGTATTTCGGGCGCGGCGGTGAAGAGGGCGACCAGATCGGCATGCTCAGCGAAACGGAACGCGCGATTTTCGGCCGCAGCTACGCCGCCGAGCCGGACGCGCTGATCGAGCAGCTCAAGCAGGACGAAGCGATTGCCGAGGCCGATACGTTGCTCTTGACGGTGCCCAATCAGCTCGGCGTCGACTACAACGCCCACGTCATCGAGGCGATCCTCAAGCACATCGCCCCGGGGCTTGGCTGGCGCTGACCGGGCAATTCATTGCGTCATTCCGGGACGCGAGCGCAGCGAGCGAACCCGGAACGACGGGGTTATTTCAACTGGCCTGCTTGATCAGCCGCTCGGCGGCGGCGCGCGCTTCGGCGGTAATCTCGGCGCCGGCCAGCATGCGGGCGATCTCCTCGCGGCGGTGGTCGGCGGCGACCTCGGTCACGCGGGTGGCGACGCGCTTTCCCTTGTCGAGCGTATCCTTGCTGATGACGTAATGGCGGTCGGCGCGCGCGGCCACCTGCGGCGCATGGGTGACCGCCAGCACCTGCACGCCACGTCCTAGCTTGGCGAGGCGCACGCCGATGGCGTCGGCCACGGCACCGCCGACGCCGGTGTCGATCTCGTCGAACACCAGGGTCGGTGCCGAACCGCGGTCGGCCAGCACCACCTTCAGCGCCAACAGGAAGCGCGCCAGTTCGCCGCCGGACGCGACCTTCATCAGCGGCCCCGGCCGCGTGCCCGGATTGGTCTGCACCCAGAACTCGACCCGGTCGATGCCGTTCGGCCCGGCGGAGCTCGCATCGCTATCGATCTGCGTGGAGAACTTCGCGCGCTCGAGCTTGAGCGGTTTCAGCTCGCCATTGACCGCCTTGTCGAGCGCGGCGCCCGCCTTGATGCGCGCTTTGGAGAGCGCGTCGGCGGCCTTGCGATAGATCGCATCGGCTTCCTTGGCGGCCGCTTCCAGCGCCTTGAGCTGGTCCTCGCCGGCATCGATCAGCGCAATATCAGCTTTGTATTTGCGCGCCAGCGCGGCGAGATCGTCGACCGGCACGTTGTATTTGCGTGCCGCCGCGCGTAGCGCGAACAGCCGCTCCTCGATGCGCTCCATCTCGGCCGGATCGTAATCGGCGGCGGCGAGCGCTGCTTCCAGATGCGCGCGGGTTTCTTCCAGCGCGTTGATCGCGGCATCGAGCGATTTTACCGCCGGTTCGATCAGCGTCGGCGCCTGCGGCTGCCGCCGCTCCAGCCGGCGGATGGCGCCCGACAACGCCGGCACCGCGGAATGATTGCCGGCCAGCGCTTCGTAGGCGTCGCGCAGATCCTCCGCCACCTTCTCCGCCTGCATCATGGCGGTGCGGCGCGTCGCCAGCTGGGTCTCCTCGCCGGCCTGCGGCGCGAGCTTGCTTAGTTCGTCGACCGCGTGGCGCAGCCAGTCGCCTTCCTGCCTGGCGCGCGCGACCGCGGCGCGATGCGCTTCGGCTGCGGCTTCCGTTTCGCGGCGCGCGTCCCACAGCATCTCGACCTTGGCGGCATCCCTCTCCAAGCTGCCGAAAGCGTCGAGCAGCCGGCGATGGGTGGCGGCATCCACCAAGGCACGATCGTCGTGCTGGCCGTGGATCTCGACCAGCGCCCCGCCCAATTGCTTCAACACCTGCACGCTGACCGGCTGGTCGTTGACGAAGGCGCGAGTGCGCCCGTCGGCGAACTGCACGCGGCGCAGGATCAGGTCGTCCTCGGACGGAATGTCGTTGGCCTTCAGGATTGCGCGGGCCGGGTGGTTGCGGGCGACGTCGAACACGGCCGTCACCTGCCCCTGCTCCTGACCGTGGCGCACCAGGGCCTGGTCGCCGCGCCCGCCCAGCGCCAAGGCAAAAGCGTCGAGCAGGATCGACTTGCCGGCACCGGTTTCGCCGGTCAGCACGGCGAGGCCGTCGGCAAAATCGATGTCGAGCCGGTCGATCAGGACGATGTCGCGGATCGAAAGTCGGGAGAGCATGCAGCGCGCAAGTCCAACAAGGCCTCGTCATGCCCGGACTTGTTCCGGGCATCCACGCCTTTCCGATTCGGCATCTTTAAAGACGTTGATGGCCGGCACAAGGTCCATGCTCGGACCGGCGAAGCCGGACCCGAGTGCCGGCCATGACGCTGTGAGTCGGCGGCAGGCCGGAACCGTCAGCCCAGCCCGATCCCCTTGAAGGCCTTGCTGATCCAGGAGCCCTTGTCTTCCCTGGGCTCGACGCCGCCGCTCTTCACCAGCTGGTAGGCGTGCTTGTACCAGGTGCTATCGGGGAAATTGTGCCCGAGCACGGCGGCCGCAGTCTGCGCTTCGTTGACGATGCCGAGCGCCATATAGGCCTCGGTCAGCCGTTCGAGCGCTTCCTCGACCTCGCGCGTGGTCTGGTACTTGGTGACCACGACTTTGAAGCGGTTGATGGCGCCCGTGTAGTCCTTGTGGCGCAGGTAATAGCGGCCGACCTGCATCTCCTTGCCAGCGAGTTGATCGCGCGCGACTTCGATCTTCTGCTTGGCGGAATGGGCGTAATCGCTGTTGGGATACTTCTGGGCCACCTCTTCAAGCGCCGTCAGCGCCTTTTCGGTGTCGGCCTGGTCGCGGGTGACGTCGGGAATCTGGTCGTAATAGGAGGCGGCGATCAGATATTGCGCATAGGCGGCATCCGAACTGCCGGGATGCAGCGTCATGTAGCGCTTGGCCGCGGTGATGCACTCGGTGTAGGAGCCGATCGAATAATAGGCATAGGCCGACATGATCAGCGCCTTGCGTGCCCATTCCGAATAGGGATGCTGGCGGTCGACCTCCTCGAACTTCGCCACCGCCTTGCGCCCGTCGTGTCGGACGTTGAGCAGGTAGAGGCCTTCGTTATAGAGCTTGTCGGCCGGGGCGTCGGGCGCCGTGTGGTCTTTGGGTCCGAAGAAATCGATGCTCGAGCAGGCGCCGAGGCTCACCGCCAGCAGCAGCATGGCAAGGCCGCGCGCAACGCGGCGGCCGGCGCGCGATGGCGCGACAGCGGGAACCGGCTCGGGCGAAGCCTTGGTCAATGCGATATCCCCCACGCGGTCCCCCCGGTACAAGCGCAAGCAGTGCACGTCACCCCCGACGCTATGCCGGTGTAGACGAAAAAATGCGGCTGCGCCAAGCGCTAAGCGGACATTCGGCCGGGATTAAGGCGGGGGCGCCACGCCGGAAACAGGCGGGTTTTCAGGAGCGTTCGGGGCCGTAAGCGGGCACGGCCACGCCGGCACCGATATTGACTCGGCTGCGAGCACGGCGCGGGGCTTCCGCAAATTCCACCACGCGCCAAGCGCTGGTGTCAGCCATCAGCGCCGAAAGCACCGCATGGTTCAGCTTGTGGCCGCCGCGCACAGTCCGGTAAGCCGCCAGCAGCGGCTGGCCGGCCAGCGCCAGATCGCCGATCGCATCCAGCACCTTATGGCGCACGAATTCGTCGGGATAGCGCAAGCCGTCCGGATTGAGCACGCGGTCTTCGGTCACCACCAGCGTGTTCTCGAACGAAGCGCCGAGCGCATAGCCCGCGCTCCACAAGCTGGACACGTCCTTCATGAAGCCGAAAGTGCGGGCCCGCGCGATCTCGCGGCGGAAGCTGTCCGGCTCGACATCGAGCGCGAGCGCCTGATGGCCGATCAGCGGATGGTCGAAATCGATCTCGGCTTCGACACGGAAGCCATGCTCGTAGGGACGCAGTTCGCCGAGGGAGTTGCCGCGGACGACCCGCACCGGCTTAAGCACTTCAATGTAGCGGCGCGGCTGCGCGCGGTCGGTGAGGCCGGCCTGATCGATGGCATCGATAAAGGGCGCGGCGCTGCCGTCCATGATCGGCACTTCCGGTCCGTCCATCTCGACGACGACGTTGTCGACGTTCAGCCCGCGCAGCGCGGCCAAGAGATGTTCGGCGGTGGAACACAGCGGCCCCTGGGCGTCGCCCAAGACCGTCGCAAATTCGGTGGCGGTGACAGCGCGAACATCGGCGCGAATTTCACGCTCGATCGTGCCCTCGGCATTGACGCGCTGGAAGATGATGCCCGCGTCGTCGTCGGCCGGGTACAAGGTGAGCGTGACAGGCGCCCCGGAATGAACCCCAATGCCGGACACGGCAATGTGTTCGCGGAGCGTCGTTTGCTTGGCGCCTTTCATCGAATTCGTCGAACCCGTGTTCGCGGTCCAAGACTTCGCGGTCCAAGACTCGGCCGCGCAATCCCCACTGGCAGCTCCTTACCGGAGCCACAATTTGGCCTTCACTTCCGTGACCGTCCAAAGCGTCGGACGACACTCCCCCAGGGCCGAAAAGCCCCTTCGCGTCTGCAACTTAGGCCAGGGACCGGCTGTTCTCCAACTCACGCTTTCTTACTGACTGTTACTCTTTTCTGCCGCATTTACCGCGATTTCGAACGAGGAATTTCAGGGCCAGGCTCGACCAGCAATCAAAAGGACCCTGCCCGCTTGGCTGTCGCCGATCCTCAAATCATGATCGGCCGTGCTTAAAAACTATTTAAATCAATATCTTACTGAGAATTTCGACGCATCGAGAGGCTGGCCGGATGGCCCCGCCGCGGTGAGCGGCGGGGTTTTTCGCATTAACGGGCCGGTTAATTGGCCTGGCGCCGCAGGAAGGCTGGGATGTCGAGTTGATCCTCTTCCGGCGAATTATGCACAGGCGCGTTACGGCCATGCGGATCGAGACCCTGCGGGCCGGTGCGGCGGGCATAATCCGATACCGCCTCGCCCGGCCGGTCTTCCGACGCGCGCGCGGCCGGCCGTGCCGGCCGCACGAATTGCGGCGGCGGGCCTTGCACCGCCCGCGGCGGCTGCGGCGCTTCCTCGCTTTCGCCGCGGCGGCCGAGCCCAACCTGCGCCAGCCGCTGCATCAGCGACAGGCGCTGCTTTTCCGGCTGATTGTCGCCGATTTCGTTGCCCCGCGCGCGGATTTCCGCCTGGGCCGGCAGCGGCAATTCGTCGATGCGCGGCATGCGCGGGGCGCGCGCGACGCGTTCGGCGGCCGGCGGGATGAAGGCCCTCGGCGGCGGCGCTTCGACCGGCAGGGCCGCCTC